>DASRMS010000104.1:0-1394 GCA_035647835.1 Oscillospiraceae bacterium | reverse complement strand
CTGCGTAAACTTGCGCTGTACGCTCTGCACAGCGCTGCCAAGTAAACTCTTGCGCATGCTGGCAGTCACGTAAAGCTAACGGATAGTTATTAACCAGCTGTTGCTGCAAATGTTCATACCATTGATCAACCGAATCCAAGTCTTCAACCAGGCAAGCTCCTTGGGCAAACTCAGCCATGGCAGTATCCTGCCCACAAATAACTGGAACACCAGAAGCCAAAGCTTCAAGAACTGGCAAACCAAAACCCTCATAAACGGACGGGTAGGCAAAGACACTGGCACCGGCGTATAAATACGGCAGCACAGTTTCGTGCACATAAGGCAGCAAATGTATTTTTCCCTGCTGGTGCAGCTCTTTTAACTGTTTCATGAGAGCGGTATTTTTCCAGCCTGGCGCCCCAGCAATAACTAGCGGAAACTCTCTTTGTAACGCCTTCGGCAATTTCAGCCAAGCTGCCAACAAAACAGCTATGCCTTTGCGTGGTTCAAGAGTGCCGACAAACAAAACATAGCTTTTATAGCGCAGCTGCCAACTGTTTAAAGCATCGATACAAGAAGCGAGGTTGTGCGGCCGAAACTCCTCAGCAACCCCCAAGTGAATCGCATGCACTTTGTCTTCCGGAAGATTAAACCGCTCTAATAGCTCCTGCTTAACTCGCTCTGAGTCCGTTACAACTCTTTCTGCCCGCGCCAAAGTTTTTGGTAGCTCTCGCTGAAGCCAACGTACTCGCTCTGCTGGATGAAATTCTGGATAATAAATAAATGATAGGTCATGCACCGTAGTCACTGCAGGGCCTCTATAGCTTTTTAAAATAAAATTAGGCTCATGATAAACATGGTAGTTATGCCGCATAGACTGCTGTCGAAAATGATGGCTCTGCAACCAGTCTCGCGCTTGATAAGCCAAAGGTAAGGCCCTGACACACTGTTTAACACTGCGCTTCAGGTTAGGCTGCACTGGAGTAACCACTGAATTAAGCAGCTGTAAGCGCTCTAAAACCTCCTGCGCACTTACAAACTGATTATTGAAGTAACAATCAACCGCTGAAATACTGGGTAACGACTGCAGTGACTGCAATAAATTTAAGGTGTAATTACCAATTCCCGTCAGCGGCGCTTGCAAGGCCTGCCCATTTAACAACACCTTCATGCCAACCCCCTCACCCGCTGACGCCAATCATTTAAAACTGCCAACAAGGTTTCATCCAACGTAAAGCTTGGATGCCAACCTGTTTGCTCGAGCAAAATACGCGCATCACCCGATGCGCTGGGTATATCAGACGGACGCAATCGCTGAGGGTCTAAGTCGACTTCTATAGAAGCATCGGTGTGGCTAAGCAGTATTTTCAAAAGCTGCTCAATAGGCACTGCTCGCCCTGAAGCTATATTAATAA
>DASRMS010000103.1:0-2887 GCA_035647835.1 Oscillospiraceae bacterium | reverse complement strand
GCCTCAGGCTCTCCCTCCCTGGTTGTCCAGCTGGCCAAGTGCTCCTGATGGCTGCTGGCTGCTCCTGATGGCTACTTGGGGCCGTCAGGCTTCTGATGGGTGTTGGACATCTTGGACAATTTTTGTCTAATGCTGTCTGCTGCCTGGTCCTGCGCGCTGCCTGGTGGTGGGTGCTTCTTGGTGTCGGCTGCTGCCTATGCCTCAGGCTCTCCCTCCCTGGTTGTCCAGCTGGCCAAGTGCTCCTGATGGCTGCTGGCTGCTCCTGATGGCTACTTGGGGCCGTCAGGCTTCTGATGGGTGTTGGCCAGCTGAATTTCAGTGTCAACATCTTTTCTACTCATTAGCCTCTGTGTCGGGACCTCTGTCTTTTTGGTGCTTTTGGTTTCTTCTCCTGAGTGGCCCATCCTGATGGAGCGCGTGCATAAGAAAAGGGGGAATGATCATTCCAAATCATTCCCCCGTTTTCGCTCATTCAGGCATGTTTTTCTACATAGCTTCTTGGCTTCCCCCAATAGTCATAAGATAGGAATTTGGAGCGTATCATCATAGAAATGTCAAAACTTTTGTCTTTTTCGTGCAATATATCGTACTCATAAAAGCATTCGAGTGTAGTCCATATTATCCACCTTTTTCTTGTCGGCTTCCTTGTCCGCACCTTTAGGATAGCCGCTACCAATTTGGCTACCCTGTAGGCCTCCCCTATCGTGTCACACTCAAAGTAATAGGTAACTCCTTTCAATTTAATAACTAATCTGTACATCATAATATCACCTCCAATTATCAAGCCAACATATCCGCAATAACTAGCTTCTTGTAGGCCAGCAGTATTGTAATCTCACACTCGCGCAACTCGAACTTTATGCGTTTGGTGTCCTCTGCGTAGATTTCAAGGATACACAAATCACTCTCCACCTTCTCTCGGTAAAAGCGGAATTCGTAGCCGCTGTTTATGTATTTCAGCGCATTCAAAAACTCATGTCTTTTCTCCATATACTTCAGTTGTTGTGCCCGCCCGCATAGCGGGCAGGCAGGTTAAAACTAGTCTTCTTCCTCTTCTTTCAGAATATCCCTATACTTTGTAAACAATAGGGTGGCGGCTGCGCCTGACACTGCGCCAGCCGCTGCCATTATCATAGCAAAACAATATAATGTCATAGTCTTTTTAACTGTTTGATGTAAATCGTAGCGCGATAGGCTGCTTTCTTCGTAATTTCAAGGTGACCTTCGCAGTAGTCCATGATAGCTGCATCCAATTCGTCCCTTGTTATGGTCACACACATTGTGGGCATTTTGAAAACCACGCAAGCCTGCTCAGGCATTACATAGGCCTTTCCGTCTACTAGGAGGCGGTCCAAAGACCGCCCTCCTAGATTCTGCAACAATTCTCTTGATTTCCGTCTCATAGCTTAGAAAGTTTACAAATTGTATATAGAGCATTTAGATTGTGCGCTGCATCATAAGAGATGTCAATATCATCATCTAAATAACTGTCCAGCAGAGTGCCCAAATCCTCAATCGCAAGTGTAAAACTAGCCTTCTCAAACTCAAATTCGACATTCTCCTTGTCTGACAGTAGATGGGGGCTTGCATCCGCTAGCAACTTATCCACTAACCTCATGCCAATTCTCATCAATGTTTCTTTTCTAGTCTCTTCCATACTTCTTTCTATTGTGCCCGCCCGCAGAGCGGGCAGGCAGGTTAAAACTAATCTTCTCCTTTCAGAATGTCCTTGTACTTGGTAAATTATATGCGATAATATTTATAACCTAAGATTTCATTGACCTCACAAGCCAACTTATATTCTTCATAACCTGTATCATCGTCTTCCCAGTCTAGATTATCTGCAAACTCCAAACCGTGACGCTCGCAAGCATCAAAACATTTTTCGATGTCAGCAACAGACTGAAACTTATCATTGAAGTTCTCGTCTTGATAATTCAGCCATTCAACCATACGGCGCATTTTATCACACGCTAGTTCTTTTTCTTCCATATTCCACTACATAAATATTCATGAATAAAATTTCAAACTCTCAAACCTCTCCAGGCACACTCTTGCATGTTGTCCCTGATAACAAAGACAGAACATCCTCATTGCTACATTCAGCCCCTAACCATTGGTCGGTATAATCCAGAATCTCAAAATAGCACCTACCACGCATTGGCACAATCCGATAATAGGACCCTCTCATGATGGCCTTACGGTAATAATCAAAATCATCTCTAGTCATATCGTTTTATATTATAGGTTAAAAAATCACTGCAAAGATAATATATATCTAAGACATATACAAATATTTGTCTTAGTAATATAATATCAATAACAATAATTAACATAATAATAGTCAATAATATGTTATATAACACAAAGTTCGGTTTTTTTTGACCACCATAACCACCATAAGCCACCAGGAGGCAGCAGGCAGCAGGCAGATGCTCGGCTCGCTTCGCTCGCCTCGCGCGCCCCATATCCAGCCATTATCAGCGACCATCAGGCAGCAGCATCCCAACCGTTCGCCCTTGCCCCCGCCCGCCCCCCGTCGCGCGCGCGCTCCTCTCTAGCGGTCTGTGCCAAGGGCTGTGCTTGGATAATTATTCATTTTGGTTTTTCAGTTTTGGATAATTATTCATTTTTGCCACTGCGAGGGTATAAACGATAGGCGGGGGCGAAGCCCGCGCCTACCTTTCTTTTAAGGGCGGCTGGAAGCCGCCCGCATTTGTGGCCTGTAAAGGCCAACAAAGACAGACGAGAGGCGGGGGCGAAGCCCGCGCCTTCCTTCCTTTTTAGGGCTGCCGAAGGCTGCCCGTTAATGGTGCTGATAATGGCCTGCAGAGGGTAACTTTTTGTGGCACAGTGGGGTGGCCCCTGCCTCCCAAAGGCGGGCGCG
>DASRMS010000102.1:0-27646 GCA_035647835.1 Oscillospiraceae bacterium | reverse complement strand
CCCTTCTGCATTTCAGCATACATTTTGGTCATAAGCTCAAAGATTTGGTTTTCGTTATCCATACTACACCTCCGCTGTATTCTTTTCGACAGATAATATGCCAATCCTTCTGTATCCCGACTAAATTCCATTCCCCCCCCCCAAGCGAGAATGAGAAACACAATCAAGGCAATACAAACATGTTAAATCAATCCATCAAACAGTCGTCTTCCAATTTGCTTTTCTGCTATTATACAAAGTATGGATGGCAAAGGGCGTTGGGTGGATAACGTCATCATTGAACGATGGTTACGGAGCCTAAAAACTGAGCGTATCTACCCTTTGAATTTCTTACACCAAAAGTATTACGGATTGGAATCCGGGAATACGTTCAAGAATACAACACTGAGCGACCCCACCAAACACATGGCTATCTGACTCCATGCGAAGTATTTCAGGGAAGAATAGCAGCTTAGGGACGTTGGGTCCAGCCCCAAACACCGTCCTCGCCGGAGGGCAGGTGGTCTAGCTTTAGACCACCGCAGAACAGGATTCTGGTTTAGTGAGGGACTCAAGGGTCAAGATGAACTCGCTCTGCTCGCCCTTGATTCCCGCTGAATGGGTACCACCTGAATTAAAGGAAAAGGAAATATCTGGTTCATTAAAAGGATGAAAACCTTTGTCTTGACAAGGGGGACACTATATTTTGAACCGGTAAAGGAAAAAGTGTCACTGAAAAAAATCCGATCAGATAAATAAAAAACAAAGCAATTAGCACCTGTTTTTGTATGGGAACTTGCTTTTTAATGACCACTATTAAAACAGCTAAATAAATAGGTGCTGCCATAAGATATAGAATAGTTGAATCAATCACAATCTACATCCTCCTTGTTGATGTCCTCTTCTAATTTGTTAATTGTTGCAGTTGCTTATCCTGCTGGGTAAGGCGGCGCATTTCATACCAGACTAATGCTGTCGTAACCAAAACAGATAAAGCATCAGCTGTTGGTTGGGCTGACCAGGTGCCGCTCAAACCAAAATAACGAGGCAGGAACAGTAAGGCCGGAATCAGGAAAATGGCCTGACGGCTAAGGTTGAGAAAGATTGCTTGTTTTGGCTTACCAACTGCTTGGAAATAGTTGGCTCCTAAAACTTGATAGCCTAAAATAGGTAAAAATAACATATAGCGACGCACTCCGGCCGCTCCTACCGCAATAAGTTCAGCGTCGGTAGTAAAGAGACGGAAAAAGAACTCGGGGAAGAGCATAATAGCAGCAAAATTAAGTACGGTAGCAGCAGTCGCCAGTAAGACAGCTAACTTAAAAGCTTTCTTTACCCGTCCTAACTGTTGTGCGCCATAATTGTAACCGATAATCGGCTGCACACCTTGGCTAATACCCAAAACGGGCATCATCTGTAAGGTACGAATACTAAAAATAACACCCATCGCAGAAACAGCCATATCGCCACCATAGTGCTGCAGACTATTATTTAATAAGACAATAGACATACTGTTAGACACCTGGCGTACAAAGGAGGAGGTGCCCAAGGACATCATCTTCAAAGACAGCGGTAATTCTGGACGCAAATTGATTTTACGAATTTTTAGGTAACTTTTACCGCTAAGATAGTAGTGCAGTACCCAAGCAGCTGAGGCCGCCTGGGAAATAATCGTGGCCACGGCGGCACCTGTTACTCCCATTTCAAAAACAAAAATAAGAATAGGATCAAGAATAATGTTCGTTCCCGCACCAATTATGGAGGAAAACATAGCAGTACGTGGGTTCCCTTCTGCCCGGATGAAGTTGTTAGCACCATAACCAATCATTTGAAAGACATTGCCAATGAGAATGACTCTCATATAATCCGTAGCATAAGGCAGCACATTTTCACTGGCACCAAAGAGCCGCATTAGTGGAGTTAAAAATACTAAACTAACACCAGAAGCAAAAATAGCAAAGACAACTAGCAAAGTAAAGCCATGACCAAGAATTTTTTCGGCTGCTTCTTTTTTCTTTTGGCCGAGATTAATCGAAATCATCGCCGAGGAACCTATGGCCACTAGCATGGCCATAGCACCTTTAATCATCATTAGAGGATGCCCAATGGCTATACCGGCAATACCTAAAGTACCTACGCCACGGCCAATGTAGATACGATCGACAATATTGTAAACCGACATTACCAACATTCCTGTAATCGCTGGGCCGGAAAAGTTTAAAATCAGTTTAAATATATTACCTTCGTGCATATCTTTCTCTGAAACCATCTTCTACCTCCTACTTTTTGTTGGCACATACTAAAAGTCTAAGCCGCAGTACTAATAAAAGTCAAGTATTACTTCTGCAGACAAAAGCGACGTGCCCCCTTTCTGGAAAGGACACGTCGCAGGTACTTCTGATAACTAACTTTGGGCAATAGCGATAGCTTCCATTATTTGTTTTAAAACACTGGAGGCTGTCGGCTCTTTAGGCCGCCACTCTTCAAGAAAAGCTACCGCAACCAAAATACGACCGTTCAGATCAACATAACCGGCAAACCAGGAATGGCTGACACCGGTCTTACTCGTTTCGGCTGTCCCCGATTTACCTGCGGCCTGATATAGTTCACTTGCGGCGCTATTCGCTGAACCATTGTTAACAACAGTAGTTAACATTTTTTTTAATTGGCGCGTGATAAGCGGTGATACTACTCTTGTACCATATTGCACAGGATAATTTTTCACAGGATTACCGTTCTTATCAATTATCTGTGAAACCAGCCGCGGATAAATATCCCGTCCATCGTTAACAATGATTGCCATCATTCGTGCCAACTGCAGCGGAGTAGCGGCAACTAAACCTTGACCAATTGCCGTATTTGCTAAATCACCGGGGTAAGGTAATTCAGCGGCGGTAGGAATTTTACCAGGCATTTCACCGCCCAAGGGGACACCCGTCGCTTGTCCCAACTTAAAGCGTCTAACCATTGCTAACAATTTTTCTGACCCAAGGCGTTCAGCCAGATTAACAAAATAGCCGTTACAAGAAACCGCCAGCGCTGCATGGAGATCGACTACCCCATGGCTGGTACCGTTATAGCAGCTAATAGTGCGGTTCCCTACCTCATAGCTGCCATCACAAAGAAACAGTCCTTCTGGCTCCGGCAGCTGTTCCTCTATCGCCGCCGCCGCTAACATAACTTTAAATACCGAACCGGTGGGGTACTGCATCAAGCTACGATTAAGATAGGCATTCCCATTTTCCATGTCCGCCAGTTCTTGTTGTTCTACACCACTATATAATTTTTCTACCAACAGTCGGGGAAAGGAAGCCATGGTAACAATGTCACCAGTTTTGGGCTCTAGCAGAATTACTGCACCTTTCTTGATCAGACTGCCACCAACTGTTTCCACAATCCCTTGTAATTGCCGATCGATGGTGGTAACTACATGATAAGGACGTCGGAAATGTTCATACTGCCACTCATTAATTCCTAAACCGGCAACCATCTCTCGGTTGGCATCGATAATAACACCGATGGCCGCAGGAGAGCCCCACAGCTCATTGTTAAAAGCGCGTTCTAACCCAGCTAAACCATTTTGCGCCTGCATCGGATTACGTGGTCTTTTAATATAGCCTGTGACATGCGAAGCCAAAGAGCCCGCATGGTAGCGGATTTCTTCTTCAATTTCCAAGCCTGTTAGTAAGTCCCGCGGGATGTTGTAAGCAACTAATTCGGCTTGTAGTCTACTCGAATCCTTTGTTCTGATGGCATGTAAGGATTGATAATTACGATCCAGGATTTGGCCGCGGCCCGAATCATAAACATAAGCTGCAGATCGCTGTGCCACAGCCCTTTCTGCGTAGTCACGCCCTTTAATTATTTGTATGTAAAAAAGACGACCGACTAGTGCACTTACAGCCAATAGTAAGCAGCCTATCATTACCACAATTCTTTTTTGTCTTGACTCCCTGCGCATAAAAAAACCCCCATCTACAGACTCAACACTTTAGTCTGTCTAACAGGGGCCATTTTTATGTATTTACACCTGCGACAGGGGACGGTTCTTTGTCGCATTACAATGTTAAACCAAAGGATCTTCTAAGAGGTAAAGATCCCCTTTTACTCAGGGGGGATAGCGCTTTTTCAAATGCGACAGCGAGAACCGTCCCCTGTCGCACCCTTTCGCAGAGCTGTCACGTTTTTTGGCGTCGGACCAGGGAATATTCTTCTACGGGAAAGGGGATAGAGAAGGAGACGTGCTCTTGGACGCGAATTGCTTCGGCAATTGGTTGGTCTTCACTATTTTTTAGGGCGCTGACAGTGAACTCGCGGCTGGAAGTATGGGGACCCACGACCTCCAGGCTTTCACCTGCAGCGAAACGATTGCGCATTTCCACTACTGCGCGCCCGGCAGCTTCATCATAAGCCCGCACTACACCCACAAATTCATGGCTGGAAACCTGTGCGGAACTATCGAAAACTTGGCCGCTTTCCCCAGGATTGCCGTCGATAAAACCGGTGGTGTAGGGGCGATGGCTGATTTTATGCAGTTCCTCGTGCCACGCTGGGTCGATAGTATAGTTTTCCGGGTCTGCTAAATAGGCATCCAAGGCCTGACGATAAACACGGGTGACAGTCGCTACATAATAAACGCTCTTCATGCGTCCTTCAATTTTAAAGCTATTAACCCCAGCCTGGGCTAGCTCGCCCAGTTGGTCGAGTAAACAAAGGTCGCGAGCATTTAAAATATAGATGCCCCGTTCATCTTCTTCTATGGGCATATATTCCCCTGGCTGCCGTTCCTGGACTAAATTATATTTCCAGCGGCAGGCTTGGGCACACTCACCGCGATTGGCACTACGACCTGCCAGGTGCTGACTTAAATAGCAGCGTCCGGAATAGGCCCAACACATGGCACCCTGCACAAAGACTTCTAATTCCAGGTTAGTTTGCTGGCTAATTTCAGTAATCTCTGCCAAGGTTAATTCGCGCGCCAGCACTACACGGGAAAAGCCTGCGTCCTCCCAGAATTTAGCACTGCGCCAGTTGGTTGTATTAGCCTGTGTACTTAAATGACAGGGCAGTGAGGGTACAGTTTGCCGCACCACAGCAAGTACGCCCGGATCAGCAATTATCAGGGCGTCTACCTTTAAAGCAGCCAGCAGCTCTAAATATGGCGGCAGCTCTGCAATATCTTGGTTGTTGGCAAAAATATTAACAGTGACGTAAACCTTGGCACCATGCTGATGGGCAAAAGTGATGCCTTCGCGCATCTCCTCTTCACCGAAATTACCAGCAAAAGCGCGCATGCCAAAACTTTTGCCGGCTAGATAGACAGCATCAGCACCATAGAGTACGGCCATTTTAAGTTTTTCTAAATCTCCTGCGGGAGCAAGTAATTCTATTTTTTGCATGGTAACGCCTACTTACGTTTTTTTTCATTTTGTTGTGATTTTGCAATATTAGCTTGGTGTTCAGCGAAAGTGAGACCAAAATAATGTTCACCACTGCCGTCACCTTTAACCACATAGTAAAGATAGTCCACATCTGCCGGATTCAACACTGCATCAATCGCAGACTCGCCGGGAGATGCTATTGGTCCAGGCGGCAAGCCGGAATATTTATAGGTGTTATAAGGTGACTCTACTTGGGTATCTTTTGTGCTGATTTCTGTTTTGTGCACACCTAAAGCATAAATTACTGAAGCACAAAGTTGTAGAGGCATCTTTTTCTGCAAACGATTGAACATTACGCCAGCGACCATATCACGTTCGGCAGCCGCTTGTACTTCCCGCTCCACCAACGAGGCCAGCGTCAGTACTTCGTGAATGTCCAAATCTAAAGCTGCAGCCCGTTCACGCCTAGCTGGCGTGAGGACTTCTCCGAGACGTGCCTGCAGACGCTGCAAGATTTGTTGTGGGGTAGCATTGATATCGAATTCATAGGTATCAGGGAAAAGGTAACCTTCCATTGCATAACGCTGCCCTGTGACAACTTTGCCTAATTCGGGTTCAGTTGACGCCACCAATGTGAGGAAGACTTCCGCATCTACTAGTCCCGTCGCTTCAAGCCTTTGGGCAATCTGTTCTACCGTGTAGCCCTCGGGAATAGTCACTGTGACTGTCGGTCTGTACACATTGCCTTCCAACAAGTGCCGCAGGATTTCATCCATCGTCATACCAAAACTAAATATATAGTTACCGGCTTGTAAACCTTGATCCATACCGCGAAATTTTGCATAATAGCGAAAAACAGCAGCATTACGAATTAGTTTGTTTTCCGCTAAAATATTAGCGACCCGCATGGAAGAAGATCCTGAAGGGATGGCAACCATGACAGCCTCCTGAGCCATCGCCGGCACTGGTTTAAGCCAAGTATTTAATTGTATGGCAAATAACCCTACTGCTACGACTAGCACAATCAAGATCCCCGCTAGCAGCCGCCGCGCTTTCCCCTTTGACATACGCGCTACCTCCGTGTTATCTCTCTAGCTTATTCTTCGTCGTCAAACTCATCGTCTTCCATGGCAGCTAGCTCTTCCCAAGCTGCAGCCACAGCGTCCCACTCATCATCATCGTCAACCACAGTTAAAGACTGTTGACCATCATTTTCATCAATACGGAAAATAATTGCTTCTTGTTCTTCCTCTTCCGTATCCTCTTCCTCTAGAGCAGGAATCATAATGGCATATTCACTGTCATCGACCATGATGATATCTAAGACCATAAATTGATGCTCTTGACCTTCTTCATCGATCAGGGTTACAACTTCGTCTTGTAGTTCTTGCATTTTATCTGTCATTTAATTATACACCTCTTCCTTCTATTGAGTAAACGCCCATATTCTTTACAAATTTACCGTTATTTATCCGTTTTGGTAACGGTTTGAGCCGCAAGATAATTCTGCAGAATCAGCACAGCTGCCATTTTATCAATCACTTTACGCCGTTTAGCGCGACTGACATCGGCAGCAATCAGCATCCGTTCTGCTTCCATCGTAGTTAACCGTTCATCCCACAATTTAACGGGCAGTGACAGTGCCTGCGAAATTTGTTCGGCAAATTGTGCAGACAACTCAGCCCGGGGACCAATGGTGCCATTCATATTTTTCGGATAACCAACTACTATCAGAGTGACATCGTACTCCACACAGATTTCTCTCAAACGCTGGACGTCAGCTTCCCAAGTCCCGCGACGAATAACTTCTATGCCCTGAGCGGTCCAGCCTAAAGCATCGCTGACGGCCACACCGATGGTACGATCACCTACATCAAGTCCCAGTATGCGCATATTTACCTCATTACTAATATATTTTTAGGCAAAAGTCAGGGCAATGTGCCCCACAGTAGCCACAAAGAAGACAAGTTTCTGCAGCTACCACGACACGTTCATTTTCCACATGCAGTGCGCCCTGCGGGCAGTGCTTTACACAAGTGCCGCAGCCAACACACCACTCTTGGACCACGAGCTGGCGTTTTTTGCGCTGCAGATGCTCCATTACTTGGGAAGAAACAGTTTCCCCGGCAAACAAAGCGCAGTTGCAGCGTATTTCTTCCTCGTTCACCATCCCGACAGCAATGGCATCTAGACAAGTTTGTGATAAAACATACTGCAATGCTGCCTCACTCTGTGGTATTAAATGACCACCGCCTAACGCTTTCATGGCAAAGATACCGACACCCTGCTGGTGCAATTGCGTAAGTACTGACAGCATTTCTTCAGCAGTACCATCTTGAATACCCACGCCAAGGCGATTAATTAATGGATGCACCACATCAATCTCGGGCATGGTGAGGGCTGCCTGTACGGCGGCGATTCTATGCGTGGAAAAACCGACGGCACGCACTAAACCCCGTGCTTTAGCTTCGAACAAATACTCTAAGGCTGGACGGTGACCTGCCAGCGTCAGCGGAGATTCCTGTTCATGCAGCATAAAAATGTCAATATAGGGAACAGCCAATTCTGTTAAGGCCCGCTGCAAAGTAGCCTGCATACCTTCTCTGGTATAGTCGTATGATCTAGAAGAAATCACCGGCTGCTGCGGGCGGTGGCGAATCGCTTCGCGCAGATAAGGGTAAGTTCCATAAAGGTCGGCTGTATCGAAAAAAGTAATGCCCAAATCTAAAGCTATTTCCAACAGCCGGACCCCCTCCTGAAGAGATAGGTTAGACTGCAGCGGTCCCAGTGTAAGAGTACCAAAACAAAGACGGGAAACACGGATAGCCGTCTTTCCCAAGGTACGATATTCCATAGTTACGCCTCGTGATCAAGTCTTGCTAAATATGATCCTACCAATTCTTCTAATAACTCATCTCGTTCTAACTTACGAATAAGAACTCTGGCATTTTGATGGCTGGTAATGTAAGCAGGGTCTCCGGACAAGAGGTAGCCTACAATTTGGTTAATAGGATTGTAGCCTTTTTCCTTCAATGCACTGTATACCACCGCAAAGACATCCCTGGCCTGGTACGTTTCATCATCAGGAGTTCGCTTGAACTTCATGGTCTGATCAAAAGATTCCATACCTTCACCCCCAAGGATAGGATCATTATTCAGTAGAGTTATTCTACCTTATCCTAATATTTCCTTTATTTTTGCTGTTTTTGTACAAATTCATTCACCTTTGCCAAAGCCAGATCTAGCTGGGCAGGTTCCTTACCACCAGCCTGCGCCATGTCTGGACGCCCACCGCCGCCGCCGCCTGTTAGTTTGGCCACAGCACCAATCAGTTTCCCGGCGTGATAGCCTTGTTTAACTAAATCTGCTGTTACCGCACCAACTAATAATACTTTACCTTCAGCAGCAGCTCCGAGCACAATAATCCCAGAGTCCAGTTTACTTTTCAGGCGATCAGCCATTTCCCTTAATGTCTCCATATTGCCAGCACTGACACGGGCACTAAGTACCGGCACGCCGCTAGCTCGAGACACATTGGCTAATAAACCATCTACTTCCATCCCCGCCAGTTTCAGCTGCAGTCGTTGGTTTTCACGTTGTATTTCTTTGAGTTCAATATGCAGACCACTAATTTTCTCCGGTACTTGCGTAGCGGTGCTTTTTAGCTGCGCAGCAGCTTGCTCTAAAATCTGGCTGCGCTGGTTAAACCACTGATAAGCACCGGGGCCGGTGACTGCTTCAATCCGCCTTAAGCCAGCACCAATTCCTGCCTCGGAAATAATCTTAAAGAGGCCAATTTGACCGGCATTAGTGACGTGAGTGCCGCCACAAAGCTCCATACTATAGTCAGCTACCCGGACGACGCGCACCTGATCACCATATTTATCCTCAAAGAGCGCAGTAGCACCCATCTCCCTGGCTTCATCTAAACTAGTTAAAGTAACTTCAACGGGTAGGTTCTCCCAAATCTTCTCGTTAACACGCGCCTCCACCGATGCTAGCTGCTCCGGGGTCAGTGAACTTAAATGATTAAAGTCAAAACGTAGACGATCCTTGTCCACCAGGGAACCAGCTTGCTGCACCTGGGAACCTAAGATCTCCCGCAGTGCTTGATGCAAGAGGTGGGTCGCCGTATGATTGCGGCAAATGGCACCACGTTTTTCATGCTGCACCACTGCTTGGACACTATCCCCCATTTGCAGCTGACCAGAAGTTATAGTGCCCTGGTGCACAACCTGACCATCCGGCGCCATAATGGCAGCTTTAACTTCTAGCATCACCTGCGGTGAGGAAAGCAAGCCGCTATCCCCTACTTGACCGCCGCGTTCCCCGTAAAATGGGGTCTGTGAGAGCACAACTTCTACTTCATCACCTGCCGCAGCTGCTGTTACCGGTTGACCGTTTTTGAAAATCACCAGCACTTTACTTTCTGTGTGCAGCTGCTCATAGCCCACAAATTCGCTTTCCAGACCGCGTAAGTGGTGATAGGAAGTAACTTCAGTGCCATAACCGTGCTGCCCACGCGCACTGCGTGCCCGCTCCCGCTGTGCTTCCAGCGCCTCTTTAAAGCCAGCCTCATCTAGCTGCAAGTTCTGTTCGGCTAAAATTTCTTTCGTTAAATCGATGGGGAAACCATAGGTGTCATATAGTTTAAAAGCCTCCGCACCAGCTAAAGTGCCCTTGGTACCAAGCTGATTCGTGAGCTCGGTTAAAATCTTCATCCCTTGTTCCAGCGTCTCATGAAAACGATCTTCTTCTTGCTGTACTACTTGTTTAATATACTCCTGCCCTTGCGATAGTTCAGGATAAAAATCACCATATTCACGCACGACTAAATCTACTGCTCTGTAGAGAAATGGTTCGTTAACACCTAACAATTTACCATGCCGTACTGCACGGCGCAATAACCTGCGCAAGACATAACCACGGCCTTCGTTGCCGGGCAGGATGCCATCACCCACCATAAAGGAAATGCCACGTAAATGTTCAGTGATAATCCGCAGCGAGATATCCGTGTCTGCTGCTTGTCCATAATTAGTAGCAGTGGCCTCGCTAAAATGATCTAACAAGGGTCGCACGGTGTCAATCTCAAAAAGATTATTAACCCCTTGCAGGACTACCGCCAAGCGTTCCAGCCCGGCACCAGTATCAATATTGCGTTGTGCCAAGGGGACATATTCTCCCTCTGCAGTACAACTAAACTGGGTAAATACTAGATTCCAGACTTCCATAAAGCGATCGCAGTCACAGCCCACTGCACAATCAGGCCGACCACAACCATGTTCTGGTCCTAAATCAAAATATATTTCTGAACAAGGGCCACAGGGCCCTTGACCTATTTCCCAAAAGTTGTCTTCCTTGCCCAGACGAAAAATACGGTCAGGTGACAAGCCGATCTTTTTATGCCAAATATCAAAAGCTTCATTGTCATCTAGGTAAATGCTCGCATAGAGTCGATCTTCTGGCAAATTATACACCGTTGTTACCAGTTCCCACGCCCACTCGATCGCTTCTTCTTTAAAATAATCACCAAAAGAAAAATTACCTAACATCTCAAAAAACGTGCCGTGGCGTGCTGTACGCCCTACCCGTTCGATGTCCGGCGTACGCACACACTTTTGACAGGTGGCGACTCGGGAATGAGGTGGTGTTTTTTCCCCCGTAAAATATGGCTTTAGTGGCGCCATACCCGCCCCAATTAATAATAAAGTGGGGTCATTTTGCGGAATTAGTGGAAAACTGGGTAAAACCAGATGATCTTTACTTTGGAAAAAATTTAAAAACTTTGACCGGATATCTTTGGACAGCATGCCAAACCCTCCCTGCATCATATCAAATTCCATTATATAAGAGGAAGACGAATTGTGTCAATAAAATGGGCAGTAGACTAGTGTAGATATCGTTTTAGCTGTTACCACAGCTGCATAGCTAGGTACGGTTGGCAGCCAAATCGATGGCGTGCTTTAAAAATATCCGGGCAATAGCCGTAAAGGGCACAGCAAAGATTAAACCTGGTAAACCCAAGAATCTGCCTCCTAAAATGAGCACAAAGATGACGAACAAGGGATGTAATCCTAAACTGCGCCCCAGTATTTGCGGCGAAATAACTTGACTCTCTAACTGCTGTACCAATGTATACACGACAATCACTCTGACGGCTAAACCGGAAGAAGATAACAAGGCGAGCAATATTGCGGGCACGGCACCAATGATCGGCCCAAAGTAGGGAATAATGTTGGTCAGGCCGGCGATAACACCAAGGATAAGAGCAAAATCCAGACCTATCACCTTTAAACCGAGATAGGTTAAAAAGCCCACTAAAAAACAAATAATCAGCATACCACGAAAATATGCTCCCAAGGTACGATCCATTTCACTACCCATGGAGATGATCCAGTTACGATATTTTTTGGGAAATAATAAAACTGCAGAACGCTTGAGATTATCCATATCCCGTAAGATATAGTAAACAACAAGAGGAATAATCAAAATCGTCATCAGATTGGAAAAGAGGCTTAACACAGTGCCTGTCACTCGTTCGAGGATCGCCTGAATACCATCCTGCAGGGCAAAAAGATTTTGATCCAGGGCCAAACGAAGGCTTTCTGGCAAATTAATTCGTTGATAATCAGAGTGCAGATGCAGCAGAAATGCTTGAAACTGCTCTGTATACTGCGGAATCATCTCGCCAAGTTTTTGCAGTTCAGTAATTAAGGTAGGAATCACTGTCAAACTAAAGACGGTACCCGCAAGAAAAAAGACGGCATAAATAAGTAAAATTCCCAGAGTGCGCGGGACCCGGCGTTTTTCCAGGAATTCCACTACAGGATTTAGAATGTACGCTAAAACAATCGCCAAGAGAAAAGGCACAAGAACTGCGGCCAGCACTGCTCCTGTACGCGACAGCCAGTACAGTAAAGCTAAAACAAGAGCGACAGTGATGCCAAGCACGACATAACGGTAATAAGTACTGCGGTAGTTTTTTGTTGTCAGCAAATGTCTCCCCCCCCCGTCTGTTTATTTATCTATATGCGGGGAAAAAAATGTGATTCTTTTTAACCTAAGACAGTTTCCTCCATCAGTTGATTGTTTTGCACCATTTCACTTAAATTGACAAGTGTACCTTCCTCATCAACATAATACGCTGTAAACTCATTCTTGCTGGTCATAGTAAATTCAAGCAGACAATTCCAGCAATAGTATTGACCTGTCCCTACTTTGCCGATATCAATACTTGTACATAAAGGACATTTCATGGCCACACCTCTTTCTTTAATCGCGAATAATCAGAGCATCTTCCCCAATATGAAGCTGCAAGGATTCCTCTAGCACAGGACGACCTTGCAAGAGATCATCGATTAGTCCAGCAGAGAGACGCCAGCCTGTAACATGACCGGATTCTTCTTCAAACAGCACATCTTCAACAATCCCTAATTCATTACCATCCCCCGATACCATGCGTTTGCCTAACACCCGGAAAGTCGCCTGTGACTCCAGCTGCGGTGGATCTCCCGCTGCCAGCAGCCCTTCCGTGCTTACTAAGACAACATCATTACCTATACTAAAAATATCTTGATAAGGGTAGATGCGACGTTGAGGCAGCCAGCCGCTGCCCTCGATCACTAGAGCCACTACCGTTTCACCATACTCGTCCAGCAACCATTCTTTGACTTTACCTAACTCACGACCACTAGTGTAATGAATTACGGCTAGACCGCTCAACTCCCGGGAAAAACGCACCGTGACACCCCCAAAAGTATGACAAATAGTATACCCCCACTGCTTTTATCTGATTCAGCTAGTATAGTTTTCTAAGAGACGCAGTAAGTCATATGTATCAGTAAACGGAATTCCGGCTTCTAAAAGCGGGCGCACATCATCTCTTACTTCATAATCCGCAATTACATGCTGCAGCGTACCATGCGGCGGCAGGCCGTCATAGATGGCAAGATGATCTTCGTAGACACCAAGATAACCCTGATATTCTACCGCTGTCGCAGAGCCTGGCTGACTGGCATCCGCGGCACCAAAAAGAATGGCCCCTTCGGCGGCCTGAGGCATTGCCGCTGTGGCACCAGGCAGCAAATCAAATTTACCCAGCACTAAACCGAGTAATAAACCAAGCGAAAAAATACTAATGGTATAAATTCCCGGCTGCTTCTTTTTTAACACAAGAAAACCCCCTTTCACGTTCTTACTTTAAGAATTTCCCGTGATCAGGGGGTTTATACTATTTGCTATTCATTCTCTAAAGCTTGGGCTACCTCTGCAGGAATATCTAAATTAGTATAAGCATTTTGCACATCATCATGGTCCTCTAAAAGTTCAATCAAG
This sequence comes from Oscillospiraceae bacterium, assembly GCA_035647835.1. GTDB lineage: Bacteria > Bacillota > Dethiobacteria > Dethiobacterales > Dethiobacteraceae > UBA9865. Next base: position 13,952 of record DASRMS010000102.1, on the reverse strand, counting down.
ATCATGGCCTTACGGGCATCTTCCAGGTCGGTTACTACTACCGTATTTTCTGGAATCATCGTAATTTCTGCTTCCGTAAAATCAATACCCGCTACTTCCAGTTTTTCTTTAACGGCTTCAAAATCGTCCGGTGCTGTATAAATCTCATAGCCATCCTCATCGGCTTCAAAGTCTGCTGCTCCTGCATCTAAAGCCTGCAGCATCAAGTCATCTTCATCAATACCGTCCGCTGCCACTGCCAGATAACCTTTGCGGTTAAACATCCAGGCTACGCAGCCTGTGGCGCCCAGACTACCGGCGTGGCGAGAAAAAATATGACGTATTTCCCCGACAGTACGGTTGCGGTTATCGGTAAGAATATCCAGCAGTACAGCTGTCCCGGCCGGGCCATAACCCTCGTAAACAATTTCTTCGTAATTAACCCCGTCCAGCTCACCAGCGCCTTTTTGCACCGCGCGAGTAATATTATCATTGGGCATGTTGACAGAACGAGCTTTTTGCAAAGCTAGGCGTAAGCGAAAGTTTCCATTAGGATCACTGCCGCCTTGTCGTACAGCAGCCATAATCTCTTTAGATATCTTGGTGAAACTCTTTCCTTTTTGCGCATCAGCACGCGCTTTTTTGTGTTTAATATTGGCCCATTTCGAATGGCCGGCCATGGCAATCCCTCCCGGTTAATACATTAGGCACTTGTTACCCTTCCCATCTTAACACGACTGGTACTCAGCGGCAAGCAGAACGAAGAAGTATGCGCTGTCAGGCTCCTAGTGCCAGCTTTTAATCCTGTTTAGATAAAAACCTGCTAAGTGCGACTTGATATTTACTCTTAACGATAAAGTTCTTGATACTGTAGATAAGTGGTGCGTACCCTTTCCAGGAACTCTCTTGTTTCGGAAAAGGGGATTTCCGCACGGTCAGCATAACGACCGGACCATACCCCGCTGGCTAACCAGCGGTTTACTTGACCAGGGCCACCATTATACGCAGTGATTACCAGATCAAGCTGACCATTAAACTCTTGCGTCAGGTTAGCTAAATACCAGGCACCAAGGCGGATATTTGTTTCTGGCTGCAAAATTTGTTCCTTCGTGAGCGACCCCAGCTTGAGTTTTTGTGCAATCCAGGCAGCCGTAGGCGGCATAATTTGCATCAAGCCCAAGGCACCTTTAGGCGAGACGGCACGTACGTCAAACTTACTTTCAGTATGTATCACTGCCGCTACCAGCAGCGGATCAACACGAAACTCCAAAGCATTCTTTTCGATTATTTTCCGGTGGTGATAGGGATAAGATAATCTGCGAAAGTAAGGAGATCTAAAAAAAACAACCAGCAAAACAATAATGATGAGCATGAAGAGCAGCCGCGACCCACGAATTAATTCAGTCATTGACACACTCCCGCTGCAACAGCTGCCAAAGCACCTTGACTTGCCTTTCTGTCTCCGCCAGATCCCCATTGTTGACAATGACATAGTCTGCGCGAGCTGCTTTCGCCGAGAGCGGCATTTGTGCTGCCAGTCGCTGCCGTGCATCTTCACCCACTAGCCCATCGCGGACAGCGAGTCGAACTAACTGCTGTTCTTCCCCGGCAGTCACGACAATTGTTTGGTCGACATCTTGGTGAAAGTCGGTTTCAAACAGCTGGGGAACTTCCACTAGCGCAAGACAAATACCATTAGCCCGCGCTTCACTTAACTTAATTTGCATTAACTCACGGATGGCCGGATGTGTAATATTTTCTAAGACCTGACGCTTCTTGGCGTCGCTAAAAACTAACTTCCCTAGTTTGCTTCTGTTTATTTGACCATCGGGGAGCAGAATTTCTTCACCAAAATACTGAATAATTGCTTGCCAAGCTGGTTTTCCCGGCACCACAATCAAGCGCGCCAAATGATCAGTATCAATCCGATAGGCACCCAATTTAGCAAATAAGTCTGCAACCGTTGATTTACCTGTAGCAATACCGCCTGTTAAGCCAATAACTAACACCAGGCTCCCTCCTCTATGCTAAATAGTATACCAAAGTACGGGATTTTTTCCGCCCACTTACTTTTTTTACTGCACCTTTATCAATCACAGCTTAATATTTCCGCTATTTGTTAAATTATTTGCAGCTAGAGCTGCAAATATTGTCATGCTAACTACTTTTCCTATCTATTTTTGACTTGAAGTGTTATAATCAAAACTATCAAAAAGAAATATGGAGGAGGCAGATTCCTTGTTTGAAAATACCTCATACTTTACTGAAGTATTTCAGGAGATCTTTCCTAAACTAACGCACTACTTAGAAACGGAAGAAAGTAAGGAATTAACTGGGCTGGGCATCACGCCGGGGCAAATTAATGCCTTATTGATTCTATTTATGCAAGACGGCCTCACCATGGGAGAATTGAGCGCCGAAATCTACCTGGCGGAAAGTGCAGCCACACGTTTAGTGGACCGCTTAGTTAAATTAAATTTAGTTAAACGTCAAGGCGATGACCGAGATCGGCGTGTAGTTAGAGTTTATTTAACCTCATATGGTACGCAATTAGCCAGTTTAGTTTTTGAGCGGCGCAACAAACGCTTTAACCATTTGGCCGCCCGGCTCACTGCCGAAGAACGAGAAATGTTAGTGCTTTCCGTTAAAGCAGTGCTGCGTGTCTTCGCGGAATTTGATTTAATCAAGGAAAACAAAGCAGATGAAGCTTAAAGACTGGAGCAAATCCAGTCTTTTTTTACTGGCACAATTAAGTTACTTGCAGTTACTTGTCATTAACAAAGCGGCACAGACGGCCAGTACTCGAGCGTGAGGGATCGTGTGCAGGATTTTTTTTTGCCGTCTTTTGCGCATACTATCAGATAAAAGTTCATTAAGGAGTGGCTGATGCGTCAGTATTTAAAAGCTGTCTTTAACAACAAATTGTTTTTTGTGAGCCTGCTAGTAATTAATTTCATCGGCATTGTCTGGGGTTTCTGGTGGTATCAGCCTCAGTTTGTCACGACACCACCTTACCTCTGGCCATTTGTACCTAATTCTCCCCTGGCGGTGCTATATTTCTTTCTGGTCTTACTACGGCTGAGGAGAGGCCGGCGACACTACTTTTTGGAGGGATTCGCTTACTTTGGCCTCATTAAACACGGCCTATGGACAGTGGTGATCATTACTGTTTATCAGCTCAGTGGTTACCGTCATTTCGCAAATATTTTATTGTGGAGCGGACATCTGGGGATGGCGCTTGAGGCGAGCCTCTTTTGGTTTTATTATCGGCTGCCCCTCAACTATGCCCAAGCAACAGCCATTGCTGCTTGGTATTTCTTTAACGATTATTTAGACTATGTGGTGGGGATCTACCCCCGCGTAGATACGACTTATATCAGCGTAGCCGCTATCCGCAATATTTCCGTTAGCTTTGGTATAGTGTTGACTATCCTATTATTCAACTCAGCTTGGAAGTTTACCCAGCAAAGCCGTGTTCTTTAAGACGCTGCCTGGTTGCCCTCACCGTCGCGCCGAGCTCCGAGGATGAGACTAAGGCCGAAATCATAGCAGCAGAATCTGCACCACTTTGAAAAACTTGTGTTATATTCTCAGGGTTAATTCCGCCAATTGCCACCAAAGGCAGTGTATATCTTGCTTTAAGATAAGCTAAAAATTCTAAACCAATAGGCGCACCGGCATCTAGTTTTGTTCCTGTAGCAAAGATAGGGCCGACGCCGAGATAATCAGCACCACACGCCACAGCTGCAGCGGCTTCTTTAGTGTTGCCGGCAGAAACACCAACAATCACTTTTGAGCCTACTAGGGCACGTACAATATCTGCTGGCAGGTCATCTTGTCCTACATGCACGCCATCAGCCTGGGCGGCCAAAGCAATGTCCACGTCATCGTTGACAATAAACAGTGCGCCTGCTTTTTTACACATTTTGCTGAGGGCTAAACACTGGGCGAATTTTTCACGCTTTGTTTTCTCTTTTTCCCGGTACTGGATAATTTGCACACCTGCCTGTAAAAGCTCGCGCACAGTCTCCAGATTACTACGACCGGCAGACATAGCCTCACACGTAATACCATATATATCTGTTTGCAAAAAACTACGTGTCATTCTTGTCATCCTTTCCTGGCAGAGAACTGATACCTTTATTGTAACTGCGGCATAGTTTTGCGGGCAAGTGCTGCCGCGATAAAAACTTTCAGTAAATCACCAGGCAGATAGGGCAACATGGCCACCAGAGCTCTACTTGGTGTAATCTGGAGAACATTCGCCATTTGCAAAACTCCCGGCACATAGACAGCAAAAACACCACCGCAAACTGCCGCACTAACTAAACGTAACCAAGTAAGTTTCTTCTGATCTTCAGTTAGTTTACCAATTACCCAGGCTCCTACGACAAAACCCCAGATAAAACCGCCTGTCGGGCTGACGATGACGCCCACACCAGCGGTGCCACCAGCAAACACCGGCAGCCCGGCTGCGCCCAGCAATAAATAAACAAGCTGACTCATGGCCCCATTGCGCGCTCCAAGCAGCAGACCCGCTAACATTACCGCTAAAGATTGGCCGGTCAGCGGCGGGAAACCACCAGGAAGCGGAATAATCAGATAAGCTAAAAGTGAGGTTAAGGCGGCAAATAAAGCTATTAATACTAAGTCACGAGTAGCGAATTTTCTTGTCATTAGCACTGCCTCCTGCCAAGATGTTAGCAGGATTATAGCACGACTATTTTTATCCTGTCAACCTATGCCCACCCCTGGGGTTAACAGGGTTGTGGGGTCAGGCTTGAATAATTCACTTAACTTAACTAACAGCACTGACAGCGAGAGAGAAATTTAAGAGCCGGCTTGACGCCGGCTCTTAAATTTAAGCGATGGTTATTTTTGCCTCCAGATAAACGTCTTGAATGGCATTGAGCAGCTTGACACCGTCGGCCATCGGTTTTTGGAAAGCCTTGCGTCCGCAAATTAAGCCCATGCCGCCTGCACGTTTATTAATCACAGCAGTACGCACAGCATCCACAATATCGTTTTTACCAGAGGCTCCACCAGAGTTAATTAGGCCTGCCCGACCCAAATAGCAGTTTGCCACTTGGTAACGTGCCAGATCAATGGGATGATCTGTAGTTAAATCACTATATACTTTATCGTGTATCTTGCCAAATGTTTTACCCGCCTGCTTGCTAACAGCCGGATAACCACCATTTACTTCCGGTAGTTTTTGTTTAATAATATCCGCCTCTAAAGTTACCCCGAGGTGATTAGCCTGCCCTGTTAAGTCGGCTGCAGAATGGTAATCTACACCATCAATCTTGAAAGAGCCGTTTCTTAAGTAACACCATAAAACAGTAAACATCCCCAATTCATGTGCTAGACGGAATGCTGCCGTCACTTCTTGAATCTGGCGGCGAGATTGCTCCGAACCATAATAAATAGTTGCCCCCACACCCACAGCACCCATCGCCCAAGCCTGCTTAACATCAGCAAACATTACTTGATCGTATGTATTAGGGTACGATAACAATTCATTATGATTTAACTTCATAATAAAGGGAATTTTATGGGCATAACGCCGGGATACTGCACCGAGCACGCCTAAAGTAGAGGCTACAGCATTGCAGCCACCTTCTATGGCCAACTTCACAATTTGCTCGGGATCAAAATAAGCAGGGTTGGGTGCAAAAGAAGCACCTCCTGAATGCTCAATGCCTTGGTCTACAGGCAAAATTGATAGATAACCGGTCTCCGACAGGCGTCCGTGGTTAAACATAGTTTGCAGACTGCGCAAAACCGGTACCGGTCTGTCCGTCATGGCAACTACTCTGCCCACAAAATCAGGGCCGGGCAGATGCAGTCTTGCTCGCTCTATAGTATCACATTGATGCTCCAACAAATATTGGGCATCTTTACCCAAAAGTTCTGAAATGTTCACCTTTCTCCCCCTTTGATTATCTAATCCTACCAATATTTATGTCTTGCGATAGTACAGCATCACTTAACCTTGTAATAATTCGGTATCAAACTACATTTTTCCTGCCTTTAAAACATTACTCACCTAGTAAATGGCAGACAGCTTAAGCAATAACAGGTTTTTACAAATTGCTGCCAACTTGACAGAATTGTTACTTTCCGTTAAGATAGATTATACGCATATACAATTCTGAATACTTTTACTAAAGTTTCTCACCTGGACAACTTAGGGGCAATTGTACGGAGCAAAATGCATCTGTGCAGAAAAATAGAAAGGAAGTGCGAAAACCAATGATCAACACAAGAAGATTGTGCTCTATCTTGCTGGTTCTAACTTTAGCCTTGGCGGGCATCCTAACCGGTTGTGGAAACGGAGACACATCTGGTGACACACCTCCTGATGAAAAAGGCGTTACCTTAAAAATTGGCTCACAGGGTTATGCTGAAGTGGAGATTCTAGCAGAACTAACTAAAATTCTCATTGAGGATAGAACACCCCATAAGGTTGAGCATATACGCAATCTTGGCTCCTCAATGGCAGCTCATGAAGCTACTGTCAGTGGTCAGTTAGATATGTGTAATAACTTTACGGGCACCCTATTTTTAGGTCTATACGAGCAGGGCTTAACTGAAGAATACCGTGATCCACAAAAAGTATGGGAATTTGTCCATGAAAACCTCCCCAAAGATCATGGCCTAACTGTCTTCCCCTCTTACGGCTATAACAATACCTTCTGTGTAGCTGTACCTCGTAAATGGGCTGATGAAAATAACATTAACAAACAGAGTGATCTTGCCCCCTTTGCTAAAGAAATGAGTTTAGCGGTCACCCCATCTTGGTTGAATTACCCGGGTCAGGGTTACAAAGAGTACACAGAGATATACGGCTTTTCTTTTAAAGAAACTGTAGAAATGAACCGCTCCTTGATGTATATGGCGATACGCAATGATGAAGTTGATGCTATCAATACCTACTCTACTGATGGTGAGCTTGTGGTCGAAAATTTAAAAATTCTCGAAGACGACAAGGGCTTTAACCCACCTTACTATGGTATTTTAATGGTACGCACGGAAGTGCTGGAAGAGCATCCTGAACTCGAAGAAGCTCTGCAGGGAATTGAAAATCTTATTACCACTGAGCAGATGCAGGAACTAAACAAAAAAGTTTCAGTGGACGAGATGGAGCCAGAAGATGTAGCCCGTGAACATTTAAAAGCCAACGGTTTAATTGACTAGTTGATCAGCAATCTCCAAAAAGCTGTCCCCGCAGGGGGCAGTTTTTTTTTGCCTTGGACAGTAACAGCTGTTAAAAAGAATTAATAGAAATTAAATCGAATAATAAGGAATACTTAGCTTTTATCGCTTATACTGTCGATTAGGAAAGTTCTTATTTACAACATTCTTCAGATCTAAAGCAGGAGGGTTCGGCATGACTGAGGAGCAGAAGAAATTAAGGAAGAAGCAAGGGGGCATTATTGTTGTTGCCCTGCTACTCCTATTTTTGACGGCAATTTTAGCCGTAGAGGGAGTACAAGTAAAGTTTCTTGCTGCCTGGCACAGTTGGTTTACTGAAGAGCTTCCCGCCCCTGGGGAGGGGAAACTGCCCAATACAGATGAAGATATTGAGCAGCCAATACCAGAAGAAATAGATGAGGATATTGAGCAGCCAATACCAGAAAAAACAGATGAGAAACAAGAGCCAGATCAAATGCAGGAAGAACCAGCAGACATTCCGCACGATGCAGAGACAACTCCCATTATCTACGTGGGGCAAAAGCTTCTTCTCCCTTTTAGTGGCACCAAGCAAACAGTGTCTCAAGTTATTACTCAAGGGGTAATATCTAGTCAACAGCCACAGATAGCATTAACTTTTGATGCTGGCTGGTTGTTTGACCAGACCAACGACATTTTAGATGTTTTAGACGACTATGGTATTAAGTCTACCTTTTTTCTTCGTGCCCTCTGGGCAGAAGCGCATCCAGACCTGGCACGGGAAATAAACAGGCGAGGCCACCGATTAGAGAACCACTCCCTAACCCATGGGCACTTAATCAAGATGACAGACGATGAAGTACGCAAAGAATTACAGAAATCTACGAGCATCATCAAGGAAATTACCGGTAGTCAGCCCCGCCTTTTTCGCCCGCCATACGGCGAATACCACGAGCGTTTACTGCAGTTAGTGGGAGAAGCTGGCTATCCCTACACCGTGACCTGGACTGTAGATAGCCACGACTGGGCGGCAGAAATACGCGGACAACAAGTAACTACAGATTATCTGGTAGCACGAGTACTAAATAATGCCTCCCCCAACGGTATTATCTTAATGCATCTTGGTGGTTATCAAACTGTCGCAGCTCTGCCCCGCATCATCACAGGGCTGCAAGACCAAGGCTATCGCCTAGTAACAGTCAATGAAATGCTTCCGCCCACAGCCACAGAAGCAACGAGCGCCTATACTGTGCAGCCAGGGGATACTCTTTACGCTATTTCCCGCCGCTATAAAATTACCGTGCAGGAACTAATTCAACTTAATAACTTGTAGTTTGTAAAATCAACCAATTAATAGCCACTCGCTTTTGCAAGCGGGTGGCTATGCTTACTCTTCGGCGACAATTAAATGGTCAGCATGACTAGTATGGTTTGTAGTGTTTTTTGATGATCGCGCTTAATTGTAAGGCTTGACCATAATCCCCTTCTATTTTTATCCGCCCCGTCATAATAGCTAGTTTGGTGTTTAATTCTCCCACCGCTATCTTGAGAAAATCAGTATCAGAGAGATAAAAAATACAGCTTGGCAAAAACGGGGTACCCTTTGCCCACTCTATTTGCTGATTTTTTATTTTTAACTGATAGGTTACAGCTTGCGCCCCCAATATATTTAACTCGAAGACAGCATCCATGGCCATCAGCTCTGGCGGTGCTTGATCTAGCTGAGCGAATAAATCGGCAAGAACTTCCTCAACGGTCATCTTGGGCCCCCTTTCACCTTTCCGTACATTCTATACATAAAAAATTAAGAATGTGACCCGCAAATTCTGCAAAAGGTTTTTAATCAATAAAAAAAGAGCAGCAAGCTGCTCTAGAGTGACACCATTTTAACTTACTTTTTCTAGGTGATCATCAGCTTTAGCTGGTCCATCACCTTTTTCTTTGGACATAATCCTCATTTCTCGTCTTAACCATAAGCTGGTAATGATCGTTGAAAGTAAATCAGACAACGGGAAAGCATAAAAGATGCCAATCAGACCCATAGATAAGGGCAGAATTAAGACTAAAGGAATCAAAATAAGCAGTTGTCGGGACATGGAAAGAAATAGTGCTGGTGCAGCCCGACCAATAGCTTGGAATAAACTGGAGCCTACCATTTGAAAACCAATGAGCGGTATTAGTAGGGCCATCGCACGGATAATGGGGACAGCCTCTACGACCAGTGCGGGATCATTATTAAAAATACGCACAAACTGTTCTGTAAAAAGCATCATGCCAAGATAGCCCACTAGTGCAAACGCCGAAGCAACCTTAATGGCTAGCTGCAGGCTTTCTTTTACTCTCGCAAATTTCTTAGCCCCGTAGTTAAAGCCGATAATAGGCTGTAAGCCTTGAATAATACCCATAATCGGCATCATAGTAAAAGTAATTAAGCGGTTAGCCACACCCAATACTGCAATATGGATATCAGCACCATAATAAGCAATAGAGTTGTTCACAACAATGGAAAATAAGCTTCCCGCCACCGTTCTCACAAACGAAGAAGCACCAACAGCAAAGATTTCGGGCACTAGCTGCCAATTAATTTTTAGCCCTTGACGGCTAATCTTTACTGAACTACTGCCACGCAAGAAGAAGACAGCTAAATACAAAAACGAGCCAAATTGGGCAATAATAGTGGCCAAGGCCGCACCACGAATTCCCATATCAAAAGTAAAAATAAAAATGGGGTCTAAAATGATATTGCCAATTGCTCCAATTAGCATACTATACATTGCTACTTTCGCAAAACCTTCAGCTCTGACAATATTATTGCTGCACACTGCCAGACTGAAGAAGACGCTGCCAGCTAAAATGACTGACATATACTCTCTAGCATAGGGCAAAATAGCCTCTGTTGCACCAAATAGGCGCAGCAGCGGTGTTAAATAAGTGAGGCCGAAAACCATGAAGGCAATGCTCAGAATCGAGACTATAGTAAAAGCATTACCGGCTGCTTGCGCAGCTCTTTTTTTGTCTCCTGCTCCTAGGCTGCGAGAGATGATAGAAGCCGCGCCAATACCGACTGTTTGGGCGATAGCCATGACCAGCATCTGAATAGGAAAAGAGATAGCAAGTCCAGCAATTGCTAGTGTACCTGCTCCTCGTCCGACGAAAATTGTATCAACCATGTTATATAAAGAGTTAAAAAGCATGGCAATAATAGCGGGGGAGGAATACTTAAAAAGTAATTTCTTGATGTTTGTCTGTCCTAATTCATGACTATTTTCCTGTTGCATCTGGGTTTCATCCTTTTCAATAAATTTTGCTGGAACTTAATAAGTTTGCTTGCGTACTTCTATTAATTTTACCGTAATAAATTCTGCTACCCTCCCATAATCTGCGCATTGTGGTATAGAATACTTTAATTGCATATTTAATGTTGGAGAAAAGAAAAAACCCTGGGTTTTTAGACCCAAGTTCCAAGTATAGCACACTTACCTTTGTACGGCAACGCCATATTTAAACCTAGTACCAGGAAATGCCAATTAGACTCATCTAAATACGCTCTTCGCATTTTTTCATGAAACGTAAAATGCCAATGGCTAAAACGATATTAACAATCAATAAGCCAAAGATCATAATCACAGCCAGAGGTGGAATCAGGATAAAGAAAGATTTATTTTCCCCTTTCGTCTTCAAGTCATTAAGCCAGCACTTAATGCTTACTGAATATGAGAAGCCAACATGACTTATTCAACAAGCGCTAATTATGCAAATTGGCAATAATACGCGTAATTACTTCTTCGGTAGTTAAATTTGAACACTCCACAATACGGTCAGCAGCTTGCTCATATAATGGTGTTCGGGCCGCATATAAATCTGCAAGTGTTTCGCCCTTGCCCATTACCACACCACGCTGGGCCATATTTCCCAGACGTTCCTCCAACTCAGGCAGACTTATTTTTAAATAAATTAGTTTACCAGAGTTTTGCAGATGTTTAATGGCAGGTAGACTATAAATAGCACTGCCGCCAGTGGCAATGACACTATTTTCTACCTGTAGGCCGAAAAGCACTTCTTCTTCGATTTTTAGGAATTCTTTAATCCCCTGCTGATTGATAATCTCCTGCAGTAAGCGTTGTTCCTGCTCCTGAATCAGCAGGTCTGTATCCACAAAGGCCATCCCTAATACTTTGGCCGCTAACACGCCGACTGTACTTTTACCCGCCCCCGGCATCCCAATTAAAACGATATTCTTTTTATGCATCACTTACCTCACCGTCTATCTGCTAATAATTATTATTAGGCGGCTTACCGCTTCGTGTTAAATTCTGTAGCAGGAGAGAAAATCCCTTTAAATTTAGAAAGAGTTAATCAAAAACCCGCCAAAGAGGCGGGCTTTTGATTTTTAATGAGGAAAAATTGGTTAGTAGGGGTATACTGCGGATTTGCGCACCTGGGGGAGTGCTTAAATCCTCTTATTCGTCAATATCTGCAATTTTTTTCACACTCTGCAGTTTTTTGCAGGCAATATATTTCAGCATGTAGGGCAGCAATCCTTTAAAAGCAGCTTTTTAAGCTTTTGTTCTTGCCTTACACCCTTATATTATTGCAAGAGTCATGCCAAAGTGCGTGTAGAGCTAGCATTAAACACCATACTTCTCCAGCTTGTTATAGAGGCTGCGTACAGAAATACCAAGCTGGCGCGCTGCTTCTGTTTTATTACCCTTGGTACTGTGCAGTGTTTCTAGTAATATATTTTTTTCCCACCTGGCATGTTGTTGGGCTAGCGTTTCCCCGTCATAAACTTGGACATCACGCCCACTACTGATTTGCTGTGAAGTACTCAAAGAAAACATTAAGTGTCTCGTTTTCACAAGCTTTTCGTCTTTATTGAGGTTAATCAAGGCACGAGCCATCACATTTTTCAGCTCACGGACATTGCCAGGCCAATGATATTCTTGCAGCATCTTGGCAGCCGTTGAAGATAGCTCGGTATCTGGCCGATTATAATCCTCACCCAACGCATGCAAATAATATTGAGCGAGCAGGGGAATGTCTGCTTTTCTCTCAACTAAAGGCGGTATATAAATGGGGAAAACATTAAGTCGATAGTAAAGATCTTCACGAAACTTATTTTCCATAATCAGTTTTTCTAAATCAGCATTGGTCGCGGCAATGACGCGTACATCTACTGTTAAGGGACGAGCCTCACCAATGCGCACGATTTCCCCTTCTTGTAAAACGCGTAAGATTTTTGCTTGCAGACTAAGCGGCATGGTGCCAATTTCATCAAGAAAAATTGTGCCGCCATCTGCTTCTTCAAAGATACCCTTTTTACCCTGTCGACGAGCACCCGTGAAAGCACCATCACTGTAGCCGAAAAGCTCACTCTCTAACAAACTTTCTGGGAAAGCGCTGCAATTAACCCGAATAAACTGCTCACCCTGACGGGGACTAGCGTGATGGATAGCGTGTGCAAATAGTTCTTTCCCTGTTCCTCCTGCACCACGTAATAAAACTGTGGCTGGAGTTGCGGCCGCTACTTTGGCTAACTGAATTGCCTGTTTAAGCACAGTGCTTTCACCAATAATGTCGTCAAATGTATATTTTGTTTCCAGCTGGCGCACTTTTTGCTTCGCCCGCTGTAATTCAGCTGACAGCGCCCTCACTTCTGAAACATCATGAATAATCCCCACACTGCCGCGCAGCTTATTATCAATGTAAAGAGGAGCGCAGGAGACCATGACATGACGTTTATAGCGTCCAACTTTCATGGGCACTCCTCTGATAGGTTTCCCTGTTTCTAAAACCTTTAAGTGAACGCTTTCACCTTCCACAATATCTACTTCTGCAGGTTTATTTAAAACATCCGCCTCCTGCAGACCTGTTGCTTGCAAATAGGCATGATTAAATAAAATACCTTTGCCGTGCTCATCAACCACAGAAATGGCATCCTGAACCGAGTTTATAATGGTCCACAAAATAAGGCGCATCTCTTCTGCTGGCAAATCCTGCCTCATCTAATCGCCACCCCTTCTCTGCTAGGCTAATTTACCGATGACGTCTAAACTTTACGCCTCATTACCAAACAAATGCGAATAATGTACTTTCTCCCCAGGCTGCAGAATAATAAAATCTTTCTTCTCCCAAGGTCCGGCAAGAAATTTCTCTAAATAACTCATGGTGCCGGGAATCACTTCACAATCTAACTCCATTTCTGCGGCTCGCTGCTGTGCTTTTACCAGCAGTTCGTCAAGCTCGAAAGTACCGGTATCAATTAAACCGGCACGCCGATAGTGTTTAAACATTTCTCGGAACAGTTTTCTCGCCTTTTCTTTACCATACCTTTGTTCCATGCGTGCTCTGCCCTGGACCATGTCTTTTTCCAGGTCTTCAAAATGATCTAGCCACCCAGGAGAAAAAAAGTAGGTTTGTTTTTCATTTTGCACTTCGAGCCGTCTTTTCTGCGAGCCAAGCAGCATTGTGAGACAGTCATCGGCACGAGGAATTAGCAAGCGATAATCCCTTGCTTCTAAATCTAACACCGCATTGCCGCAGTAGCCCATTACCAGCAGGACCTGGTCGACATTAGCAACACGGTTAAGAAGCTCCTGCAACGCAAGATGCAGTTTTTTAGGATAGTTATGCAGTCCTGCTTCCAAGTATAAAACTGGACTAGTAAAACCTGTTTTACTTATAGCTTGGTCTATTTCTTTACGAATAGTTGCACAAGTAATCACGATAGATTTCATGAGCTGATCACATCCTTTTATCTAGCGGGTAAAACAATTTGTTATACCACTATATAAAAA
>DASRMS010000101.1:0-12147 GCA_035647835.1 Oscillospiraceae bacterium | reverse complement strand
TTATATTCCCGATCCCGAGCGTGATGTTGATAAGCCTTTCTTAATGCCTGTAGAGGATGTTTTCACCATTACTGGTCGTGGTACAGTAGCTACCGGTCGTGTTGATCGCGGTGTAGTTAAGGTCCAAGACGAAGTAGAAATCGTTGGTTTATCTGAAAAACCACGTAAAACTGTCGTAACAGGCGTAGAAATGTTCCGCAAGATTATGGATCAAGCTGAAGCCGGTGACAACATTGGTTGTCTGCTGCGTGGTATTGATCGTGAATCTATTGAGCGTGGTCAGGTTCTCGCTAAACCTGCCAGCATTAAGCCTCACACCAACTTTATGGCCGAAGTTTACGTCCTAAAGAAAGAAGAAGGCGGTCGTCATACCCCGTTCTTCCAAGGTTATCGTCCTCAGTTCTACCTGCGGACAACTGACGTCACAGGTGTGATTACCTTGCCCGAGGGCGTGGAAATGGTAATGCCTGGCGATAATATCCAAATGAAAATTGAGTTGATTACTTCCATCGCCTTGGAAGAAGGTCTACGTTTTGCGATCCGTGAAGGCGGCCGCACTGTTGGCGCCGGTGTTGTAACTAGCATTCTGGAATAATTATATGCAGTTCCTAGGCTGTTCAGACCATTGAGCAGCCTAGGCTACCGATGAAGCAAAAGGTTGCGGGTCCAATCCCGGTAATTTTTGTGGAGTAGTCTGATAATCGGGCGAACGAAGGAGGGAAAATGATGGCTAAACAAAAGATACGTATCCGTCTAAAGGCGTTTGATCACCAAATATTAGACCAGTCTTCAAGCAAAATCGTGGAGACAGCGAAAAGGACTGGCGCAGCCGTGTCCGGTCCTATTCCCCTGCCGACAGAAAAAACTATTTATACTGTTATTCGGGCACCCCATAAATATAAGGATTCTCGTGAACAGTTTGAAATGCGGACACATAAGCGGCTGATCGATATTCTTGAACCGACTCCTAAAACTATTGATGCACTAATGAGATTAGATCTGCCAGCCGGTGTGGATATTGAAATCAAACTGTAAACAAAGGAAACCAGCTTTTTAAGGAGGTGCAAAACATGGAAAAAGCAATCTTAGGTAAAAAACTCGGTATGACGCAAGTCTTTACTCCGGAGGGGCAAGTAATTCCGGTCACTGTTATCGAAGCCGGACCCTGTTATGTAGTACAGAAAAAAAATGCCGAGATCGATGGCTATGAAGCAATTCAAGTTGGCTTTGGTAATTTAAAAGAGAAGCATATTACCAAACCACGAGCTGGACATTTTGCCAAGGCCAATACAGCAGCCAAAAAATATGTCCGTGAATTCCGTTTAGCTGATGTCAGTGCCTATGAAGTAGGCCAAGAAATAAAAGCAGATCTCTTTAGCGAAGGTGAATGGGTCGATGTAACAGCCAAGTCTAAAGGTAAAGGGTTTGCTGGTTCTATTAAACGACACGGCCACAGTCGCGGCCCCATGACACACGGCTCACACTATCACCGTGGTCCCGGCTCACTTGGCGCAGTAGATGCGGCTCGGGTCTTTAAAGGTCATAAATTACCTGGCCGTATGGGCGGTGATAAAGTTACTGTTCAAAAACTACGAGTTGTCAGGGTGGATACAGAGCGTAACTTGCTGTTGATTAATGGTGCTGTTCCCGGCCCTAAAGGCGGCCTGGTTACCATTAAGGATTCAGTCAAGGCCGGACGTTAAGGGTCCACAAAGAGAGGTTAGAGGCTGGTTTAAATCTGACCTCTAGTTAAGAAAGGAGGATTTGTGATGCCGAAAGTAGCTTTATATAATCAGCAAGGTGGGCAGGTCGGTGAATTAGAGTTACCAGATGCCATTTTCGCTGTTAAAGTTAATGAAGCCGCCATGCACCAAGCAGTTTTGGCCTATTTAGCAAACCAACGCTTGGCAACTGCCCAAACTAAAACACGCACAGATGTACGAGGCGGCGGACGTAAACCATGGCGCCAGAAGGGAACTGGACGTGCGCGGCATGGCTCCATTCGCTCACCCATTTGGCGGGGCGGTGGGGTTGTCTTTGGTCCTAGTGGGCAGCGTAATTACAAGCAAACCTTGCCGAAAAAAATCAGAAGGTTAGCTTTAAAATCTGCGCTCACAACTAAAGTCAATGCTGGCTCACTGATAGTCCTCGATACGTTAGTCATGGATGCTCCAAAGACGAAAGAAATGGTCAGCATGCTGGGGAAATTAAATGCGGGGCGTAAAACTTTACTGATCCTTGATGGTCCCCATGAAAACGTGGTTAAATCTGCCCGTAATCTTCCAGGTGTAAAAACCACCCATGCACGCCAGCTTAACGTCTATGACATCTTGAACACCGATAATCTGGTTGTGACACGGGATGCCGTGACCCAGATGGAGGAGGTGCTTGCATGATGCGTGAGGCGAGAGACATTATCAGAAAGCCCCTAATAACTGAGAAATCAACTAGTTTGATGGGAGAGCTGAAATACGCTTTTCAAGTAGATACTAGAGCAAACAAGATTGAGATTAAAAAGGCTGTCGAAGAACTGTTTAACGTGGAAGTTAAAGATGTTAACACTATCCATGTCACAGGAAAAGTAAAACGCATGGGCGTTCATTCCGGTCGCCGTCCGAGCTGGAAAAAGGCGATTGTTACCCTTGCGGATGGCAGCAAGCCCATTGAAATATTTGAAGGTCTGTAACCCAGGAAGGAGGGAGAAAGAATATGGCAGTGAAGAAATTTGTTCCCACCTCTCCCGGACGCCGTTTTATGACCGTCAGGTCTTTTGACGAGATAACGACTACCGAACCCGAGAAATCACTTTTAGAGCCCTTGAAAAAGCAAGCCGGCAGAAATGCCCAGGGTCGGATTACCGTACGTCATCAGGGCGGTGGACATAAACGTAAGTACCGGATTATCGATTTTAAACGTAATAAAGATGGGGTGCCCGCTACCGTAGCAACAATTGAGTATGATCCTAATCGTTCCGCTAATATTGCACTACTTCATTATGCTGATGGAGAAAAACGATATATTTTAGCTCCGGTTGGTGTCACAGTTGGCACACAAGTTTTGTCCGGTGAAGGTGCTGATATCAAGCCCGGTAATGCGCTGAAGCTTAAAAATATCCCGGTTGGTACAATCATCCACAATATTGAATTAAAAGTGGATAAAGGTGCGCAGCTGGTACGTTCAGCAGGTGTGGCCGCGCAGTTAATGGCTAAAGAAGGACAGTATGCCCAAGTACGTCTGCCTTCTGGCGAAGTTCGGTACATCTCGCAGGAATGCAAAGCGACAATTGGTCAAGTGGGCAATTTAGAGCATGAGAACATTGATATTGGTAAAGCTGGCCGCTCACGCTGGTTGGGTAAGCGTCCAACAGTCCGGGGTGTTGTGATGAACCCAGTTGATCACCCACATGGTGGTGGTGAGGGTAAATCACCAATCGGCCGTAAAAGCCCGGTTACACCTTGGGGTAAACCAACGCTGGGCTACAAAACACGTCAGAAGAATAAAAAGTCTGATCAGTATATCGTCAGACGTCGTAATAAAAAATAGATTGTTCAGGAAGGAGGTCGTCAAGACTTGTCCAGGTCTCTGAAGAAAGGCCCTTATGTTGAAGAGAAATTGATTGCCAAAGTTAGGCAAATGAATGAAAAGAACGAAAAGAAGGTTATTAAAACCTGGTCCCGCCGTTCCACTATTTTCCCGGAAATGGTCGGCCACACGCTGGCGGTCCATGATGGGAGAAAGCACGTGCCGGTATATCTTACCGAGGATATGGTCGGTCATAAACTCGGCGAGTTTGCGCCGACACGGACATTCCGTGGACACGGCGGCCATACTGAACGGTCCACATCGCTGAAATAAGGAGGAATTGCCGTGGAAGCAAAGGCATCCGTTAAATTTATTCGTATGTCGCCGCGGAAGGCCCGCCTAGTTGTGGACCAAATTCGCGGCAGGAATGCCCAGGAAGCGCTGGCTATTTTACAAGTGCTTCCCAATAAGCCAACTGAGCCTATTTATAAAGTATTGCATTCGGCCATGGCTAATGCGGAAAACAATTATGCTATGAACCGTGACGATTTATATGTGGCGCAAGTTTTTGTTGATCAAGGCCCGGTGCTCAAGCGTTTTCGCCCCCGTGCCCGCGGTATGGCCAGCCGCATTCGCAAACCCACTAGCCATATTACCATCATTCTCAAAGAGAAGAGGGAGGGATAAGTCCGTGGGTCAAAAGGTAAGCCCCATCGGTTTCCGGCTTGGCGTCATTAAAGACTGGGACGCTAAATGGTATGCCGATAAAAACTATACGGATCAGCTGCTTGAAGACATGAAGATCCGCAAAGCTCTTGCCAAATACCTTGACAACGCTGGTGTGTCTCGCGTGGAGATAGAACGCGCTGCCAACCGTATTCGCATCTCGGTGCATACGGCTAAACCCGGTATCGTTATTGGTAAAGGTGGATCTGGTGTCGAGGAACTACGCAGGAAGCTGGAAAAGTTGACAGATAAGCAAGTGCATATTAACATTATCGAGATTAAAAGACCGGAACTAGATGCAACATTAGTTGCTGAAAATGTTGCTAGCCAATTGGTAAAGCGGGTTGCTTTCCGTCGTGCCATGAAGCAAGCTATCTTCCGCACCATGCGTGCCGGTGCTAAAGGAATTAAAGTGATGATCAGCGGCCGACTAGGCGGTGCAGAAATAGCGCGCACCGAGTCACAACATGAGGGGACTGTTCCCCTGCAGACATTACGTGCTGATATTGACTATGGTTTTGTGGAAGCCCACACAACTTACGGCCGGATTGGCATAAAAGTCTGGATTTATAAGGGGGAGGTTCTCCCGACCAAGCAGAGAAATACGGAAGGAGGGAACCCAAATGCTAATACCAAAAAGAGTTAAGTTTCGTAGGCAGCATCGTGGTCGTATGAAAGGCAAATCACAAGTAGGCAACGAAATTGCCTTCGGTGAATATGGCCTGCAGGCCCTGGAACCGGCCTGGATTACTAACCAGCAAATTGAAGCAGCACGTATTGCCATGACCCGTTTTATCAAACGTGGTGGTAAAGTCTGGATCAAAATCTTTCCTGACAAGCCTGTTACGGCAAAACCTGCGGAAACACGCATGGGTAGTGGTAAGGGTTCGCCTGAGTTTTGGGTAGCCGTGGTTAAGCCTGGCCGGATTCTTTTCGAACTGGCTGGGGTCCCCGAAGATGTTGCCCGGGAAGCAATGCGTTTGGCAGCGCATAAGCTGCCGATTAAAACAAAGTTTGTGAAACGTCTAGAGACAGGTGGTGATAGCCATGAAAGCTAAAGAGTTAAAAGAATTCAGCGATGCTGAATTAACAGGGAAATTATCCGAGTTGAAAGATGAGCTGTTTAACCTACGCTTTCAAATGGCTACTAGACAGTTAGAGAACCACATGCGTATTCGTGAAGTACGCAAAAGTATTGCTAGAATTAAAACTGTACAACGTGTACGTGAACTTAACTCCTGACAAAAGCGTCGCTTTTGGCCGGAAACAATAGTGTCCGAAAGGAGGCAATGCTCTTGGAACGTAGTAATCGCAAGACCCGTATTGGCTGGGTCGTAAGTGATAAAATGGATAAGACGGCTGTAGTGACTGTGGAAAGAAGAACCCGCCATCCCCTGTATGGTAAAATCGTCCGTGTAACTAATAAATACAAAGTGCACGATCCCGATAATAACTGCAGCATTGGCGATAAAGTAAAAATAATGGAAACCAGACCTTTGAGTAAAGATAAAAGATGGCGTTTAGTAGAGATCCTAGAAAAAACAAAGCTATAGCAACTGGAAGTCGGAGGTCAGAGAGTCGGATTCATAGAAATTGAAGTTGTCAATTTCGCATGAAGATTGTGGGCTGATCAGGCATCGGTAACGACCGAGCTCAGCATTTAATCAAGTCTGACATCCGACATCAGCTAGCAGAAATCTGTTTTAGAGGAGGTTTGACGATGATTCAGGCCCAAACGTATCTGACGGTTGCTGATAATTCCGGCGCCAAAGAGATCATGTGTATCAAGGTTCTTGGCGGTTCAGTACGGAAATTTGGCAACATTGGTGATATCATTGTGGCTTCCGTAAAAGAAGCAACGCCCGGCGGAGTTGTCAAAAAAGGCGACGTCGTTAAAGCGGTCATCGTCCGTACTGCCCAGGGGTTACGACGTAATGACGGCTCGTATATCAAATTTGATGGCAACGCTGCCGTTCTGATTAATGATCAGAAAAACCCACGTGGTACTCGGATCTTCGGACCGGTAGCCCGGGAATTACGGGATAAAGATTTTATGAAAATAGTATCGCTGGCACCGGAAGTGATTTAGCGTAAGGAGGTGCAACATTTACAGTGGCAAAACTCCATGTAAAAAAAGGAGACCAAGTTCTTGTCCTTTCAGGTAAAGATAAGGGCAAGAAGGGCAAAGTTCTTACCTCACTACCCACAGCGGGTAAAGTGGTTGTTGAAGGGGTAAATATTGTCAAGAAGCACGCTCGTGCTACGCAGCACATGCAGGCGGGCATTCATGAACACGAAGCGCCTATCTATAGTGCGAAAGTGATGGTCGTCTGTCCTAACTGCAAGCAAGCAACACGCATTAAAAAAGCGGCAGTTAAAAAAGCCAACGATAAACAAGCGTGGGTACGTGCTTGCAAAAAATGTGGGGAGCTTCTCGACAAGTAGCCGGAAAGGAGGTAATATTGTATGGCCCGCCTAAAAGACAAATACCAAAACGAAGTACGGCCTGCTTTAATGGCACGTTTCCAATATAGCAACATCTTCGAGGCTCCTCGACTGGAAAAAGTGGTTATCAATATGGGGGTTGGCGAGGCAAAGGATAATCCTAAAGCGCTCGACGCTGCCGTAAACGATTTAACTATCATCGCTGGTCAACGCCCTGTGATTACGAAAGCAAGAAAATCTGTCGCCAGTTTCAAAATTCGAGAAGGCATGAGCATCGGGTGCAAAGTAACACTTCGCGGTGACAGAATGTATGAATTTCTTGATAAACTGATGAATGTAGCACTGCCTCGGGTACGTGATTTCCGTGGTATCTCACCGAAGTCCTTTGACGGACGAGGTAACTACTCGTTAGGTTTACGCGAACAGTTGATTTTTCCTGAAATCAGCTATGATCAAGTAGATAAAGTTCGTGGGATGGATATCATTATCGTAACAAGTGCTAAAACCGACGAAGAGGCGAGAGAATTATTACGCGAGATGGGAATGCCATTTCGCACCGCTTAAAAACTAAAACAAAAAAGGAGGGGAAATAGTGGCCAAAAAATCTAAAATTGCTCAGGCAAACAGGACGCCTAAGTTTAAGGTACAAGGCTACAATCGCTGCAAACTGTGCGGCCGTCCCCGCGCGTACCTGCGCAAGTTTGGTATGTGCCGCCTTTGTTTCCGTAAGCTCGCCCATGAAGGGAAAATCCCCGGTGTGAAGAAAGCCAGCTGGTAGGGGATAGGAGAGAAAGGAGGTTCGATTGCAATGACCATGACGGACCCAATTGCCGACATGTTAACAAGGATTCGTAACGCAAACATGGCTAAACACGATAAAGTGGATGTGCCAGGTTCTAAAGTGAAGATTGCGGTTGCGGAGATACTGAAAAATGAAGGTTTTATCAAAGGTTATGAATTTAAAAAAGATAATAAGCAGGGAACCATCAAAATCTTCTTGAAATATGGTCCGAACCGTGAAAAGGTGCTGACCGGTCTGAAACGGATCAGTAAGCCCGGACTGCGTGTCTATGCGCAGAAAGATGAGCTGCCCAAAGTACTGAGTGGTCTCGGTATCGCCATCATTTCCACCTCACAGGGGATCATGACCGACAAGACTGCTCGTAGAGCTGGGGTTGGTGGAGAAGTCCTCTGCTACATCTGGTAAAGGAGGGATATGAAATGAGCCGTATCGGCCGCAAACCTATTCAACTGCCTGCGGGCGTTGAAATTATCAATAACGATAATGTAGTAACTGTTAAAGGGCCCTTAGGACAATTGCAAAAAGCCTTGCCTACGGTAATTGAGATCAAGGTCGAGGACAATCAAGTGGTTGTCTCACGCCATAATGATGAAAAAACACAACGCTCCCTCCACGGTCTAACCAGGACATTAATTGCCAACATGGTGGACGGTGTCACAAAAGGCTACTCCAAAACCCTGGAACTGGTGGGTGTTGGTTACCGCGCTACAAAGCAGGGGAGCAACGTTGTGCTTAACATTGGTTATTCTAACCCTGTTAATGTCACCCCACCCCAGGGGATCGAATTGGAAGTCCCTGCACCGACTAAAATTGTGGTAAAAGGCATCGATAAGGAAGCTGTAGGCAGCATGGCTGCTAACATCAGAGCTATTCGTGAGCCAGAACCATACAAAGGTAAAGGTATAAAATACGATACTGAACGGGTTCGCCGCAAAGTCGGTAAGACTGGTAAGTAAGGGAGGGAAACGAATTGTTCACTCGTCAGGATAAGAATAAACAGCGTAAACGGAGACATCTCCGCGTACGTAAAAAGTTACAGGGAACAAAAGGGTGTCCGCGTTTGAACGTGTATCGTAGCCTGAAGCACATTTACGCACAAATTATAGATGATGTGGCCGGTGTAACACTGGTTGCAGCTTCAAGCAACGAGCCATCCATCCGAGAAGGTAAAGGTTCTTGCGGTAATAAAGACGCAGCCCGTCAGGTAGGCAAACTGATAGCTGAAAAAGCTACAGAAAAAGGCATCAAAGATGTCGTATTTGACAGAGGCGGGTACCTTTACCATGGCCGGGTTAAAGAGCTAGCCGACGGCGCTCGCGAAGCTGGTCTGAAATTTTAACGTGAAGGAGGGAAACAAGGCGTGGAGAATTTCGACCCCAATAAAGTGGAATTGACTGAAACAGTCGTTAAGATAAACCGCGTGGCCAAAGTAGTTAAGGGTGGTCGCCGCTTCAGCTTCGCCGCCTTAGTGGTTGTTGGTGACGGCAACGGCCGTGTTGGTTCAGGGATTGGTAAAGCCACTGAAGTACCTGAAGCTATTCGCAAAGGTATGGAAGATGCAAAAAAGAACATGATTAAAGTACCGATTGTTGGTACGACCATTCCACATCCTGTGACTGGCGTCTATGGTGCCGGCAGAGTTATGCTGAAACCTGCATCTGAAGGTACAGGCGTGATCGCTGGTGGTCCCGTACGTGCCGTACTGGAAGCAGCCGGTGTTCATGACATCCTCACCAAATCACTCGGTTCTGCCAATGCGATTAATATCGTAAATGCCACAATAACAGGCTTGAAGTCGTTGAAGACTGCGGAACAAGTGGCAAAATTACGTGGCCTCACGGTAGAAGAGCTATTAGGGTAGGAGGTAAACACATGGCGAAACAGTTACGCATAACACTGGTGAATAGCGTGATCGGGCGTATCGAGCCCCAACGCAAAACAGTGGAAGCGCTGGGCTTAAAGAAGCTCAACCAAGTTGTGGAACATGAAGATACACCTCAGATTCGGGGTATGATTAATAAAGTGTCCCACCTCGTCAAAGTAGAAGAACTCTAAGGGAGGTGTAATAAATGCGCCTGCATGAACTAAAAAGTCCTCAAGGTGCACGTACTGCTAAAAAGCGGGTTGGTCGTGGTATCGGCAGCGGTCATGGTAAGACAGCTACCCGCGGTCATAAAGGACAAAACTCCCGTTCCGGCGGCGGTGTTCGCCCTGGTTTCGAGGGTGGTCAAATGCCTTTACAGCGTGCAGTCCCCAAACGAGGCTTTACTAGTATTTTCAAAAAGCAATATAACGAATTGAATGTTGATCGATTAAATGCCTTTGCTGACGGCACTGAAGTTACCCCTGAGCTATTAAAACAAGAGGGTTTAATAAAATCCTTGAAGGATGGTGTACGGGTCCTGGGCAACGGAGAATTAGAGAAAGCTCTCACCGTAAAAGCCCAAGGCTTTTCGAAAACGGCCGCAGAAAAAATTGAGGCTGCCGGCGGCAAAGTCGAGGTGATTTAGCATGTTGGAAACGCTTCGCAGTGCCTGGAAGATTAAAGAACTGCGTCAGCGTATCACCTTTACGCTACTGATGTTAGTTGTTTTTCGCCTAGGCTCACATATACCGGTACCCGGTGTAGATCCGGGTAAGATAACTAACTTTTTCCAAGAGAACAATCTGTTTGGCTTGTTCAATGTTTTTGCTGGCGGCTCACTGGAGAGATATACCATCTTTGCCATGGGAATTTTCCCTTATATTAACGCCTCTATTATCGTTCAACTGCTCGGTGTAGTAATTCCCAAGTTTGAGGAATGGTCTAAAGAGGGGCCGGAGGGACAAAGAAAAATGCAGCAGGTTGTCCGCTATGGTGCTATCGTCTTGGCACTGCTGCAGGCTACCGGCATGATGCTAGGAATCTTTAAACAAGCCGTTTTAACACCCAGCTTCTTCACTTATCTCACCATTATTGTGGCCTTAGTGGCCGGTACCGCATTCCTCATGTGGTTAGGGGAGATGATCACCGAGAAAGGCATCGGCAACGGTATTTCCATCATCATCTTTGGGGGTATCGTTTCCCAGTTCGGACCTGGTGTGCTGCAGATTTTCGAGTTGACCAGAATCGGCCAGCTAAACATTTTTGTGCTGCTGGTAACAGTGTTGATAGTTTTAGCTTTAATCGTTGGGATTGTTGCTTTAGAAGAAGGTCAGCGTCGCATCCCGGTACAGTATGCAAAACGGGTCGTCGGTCGCAAAATGTACGGTGGTCAGTCTACACATATCCCGTTTAAAGTAAACCAAGCGGGCGTGATACCGGTCATTTTTGCCTCTACCTTACTGTTGTTTCCCAGCACCATTGCCGGCTTTATTAATCATCCGGTGGCAAACTGGGTGGGAAAAGTCTTTCAGCCCGGTACTGCTGTTCACTCGGTACTCTATATCATGCTAATTCTCTTCTTTGCCTATTTCTACACGGCTGTCCAGTTTGATCCCAGTAAAATCGCCAACGATATGAAAAAAAACGGTGGTTTTGTACCGGGGCTGCGACCTGGCAGACCTACTTCAGAATATTTGGCAAGGGTATCCAGCAGACTGACATTAGCCGGCGCTCTGGCATTAGCACTGATTGCTTTTTCTCCCGTCCTTTTGCAGGCTATCTTTAATGTTAATGTCTTGTTTGGCGGCACCAGTATGATTATTGTGGTGGGTGTAGTAATTGAAACAATGAAGCAAATTGAAAGTCACTTGTTAATGAGAAACTATCAAGGCTTCATGAAGTAATGGAGGCCCGCCATGATTACACTAAAATCCCAACGAGAGATTGAACTGATGCGTGCTGCCGGCAGGGTAGTAGCAGAAGTTCTGCAAACGTTGGAGCAGGCTATTTATCCTGGTATTACCACGGCTGAATTAGATAAATTAGCTGAAAAGCAAATTCGCAAAGCAAAATGTCAGCCCGCCTTCCTAGGTTACCAGAACTTCCCCGCCTCCATTTGCACTTCAGTAAATGAAGAGGTAGTTCATGGGATTCCCAGCCTGCGCAAGTTAAAGGAAGGCGACATTGTTAGTATCGACGTGGGTGCGGTATATCAAGGGTACTATGGCGATGCTGCTGCCACCTTTGCGGTGGGGGAAGTAGACGAAGAAGATTTACGTTTACTGAAAGCTACCCGAGAATCTCTCCTACGAGGGATTGACCAAGCATTGCCAGGCAACCGCCTGACAGATATCTCACACGCAGTTCAGACATATGTGGAGGAAAAAGGCTTTTCTGTCGTCAGGAATTATGTCGGTCACGGCATTGGTAACCGGATGCATGAAGAGCCCCAGGTTCCGAATTTCGGCAAACCGGGTCGTGGCCCGCGGCTGCAGGCCGGCATGGCCTTGGCCATTGAACCCATGGTGAACAGCGGAACTTGGCAGGTGGAAACACTACAGGATAATTGGACAGTGGTGACTAAAGACCGTCAGCGGTCAGCTCATTTTGAGCATACCATTGTCATTACTGCAGGAGCGCCTGTAATTATGACCGCACTATAAAAGTTACCCATGGTTTTGCGTTAAGGAACCTGCATTATGAAGGGAGTTTGATAAATGAAACAGCAGCCAATAATTGGCGCCCTGGTTCACTCTCTTGCAGGCCGTGACTCCGGTGAGTATTACCT
>DASRMS010000100.1:0-2227 GCA_035647835.1 Oscillospiraceae bacterium | reverse complement strand
TATCAGGAGGGTCAGCGATGGAAGTATTAAAAGTTTCAGCAAAATCTAATCCGAATTCTGTAGCAGGTGCGTTGGCAGGGGTGCTTAGAGAGAGAGGACATGCCGAGATTCAGGCAATTGGAGCCGGTGCGCTGAATCAGGCAGTTAAAGCAGTAGCTATTGCGCGTGGTTTTGTAGCCCCAAGTGGTATGGATTTAATCTGTATCCCGGCTTTTACTGATATATTAATAGAGGGAGAAGAACGAACTGCCATTAAGCTGCTCGTTCAACCCAGGTAGTTAAACAAAACACCCTGAAAATGGGTGTTTTTTTTGTTATCACGTTTAATAACTTTTCAGGCAAAAACTAAAGTATTTAGCAAAAGCTAGCTGTTACATTTACCCTCACGTATGATACTATATACTAGTGGAAAGGGGAGATAAAAGTGAGTGCTCAAAATAACCCACTGATAATTGTTGATGGCCACTGTGATACAGTCCATCATTATCGCCATACCGAGGGATACAATTTTGCTCAACGAAATAAAGTTGGCCATCTTGATTTGCCGCGTTTACAGGAGGGGGGCGTCGCCCTGCAGTTTTTTGCCCTATTTATTGAACCAGAGTTTAAGCCCCATCAATCAGTAACGCGTGCTTTGCAGTTAGCAGAGCATTTTATTGCTGAAATGGGAAAAAATAGCGAGCAAGTGCAAATAGTTAAAACGCAGCAAGACCTTACTGATGCGTTAACGCAGCGAAAACTGGCAGCACTAATGACTTTAGAAGGTGCCGAACCCCTTGAAGGCGGGGTTGAAATTTTACATATTCTTTATCGTCTCGGTTTGCGCGGCGTTGGCCTGACTTGGAATCAACGCAATGGTTTAGCTGATGGCGTAGGAGTAGGCGCGGGAGCTGGTGGTCTGACGGAGTTAGGCAAAACAATGGTGCGTGAAATGAATCGCCTGGGCATCATTGTTGATGGTGCCCATATTACACCACGTGGTTTCTATGATTTATTAGAGACATCAAGTGAACCTATCGTGGTTAGCCATGCCAATGCCCATCATTTATGTGCACATCCAAGAAATCTTACGGCTGAACAGTTACAAGCTCTACGCGATCATGGCGGGGTAGTAGGACTAACATTTTTCCCGACTTTTATTGTTGACGATGGTCCGGCTTCCTTGTCACAGCTGCTGGATCATTACTGCTATATTGCTGACCATTTTGGTACAGATATCTTGGGTATTGGTGCTGATTATGATGGCATTGAAAGCACAGTGGCAGAACTGCCAGATGTCTCTCATTTGCCGCTATTAGTTAAAGGCTTGCAGGAACGTGGCTTTACAGAGAGTGAAGTACGCCAGATCATGGGGGAAAACTTTTTACGCATTGTGCGCAGCACCTTACCAGAGGAGGATAAAATGTGACAATTGTAGCTGACCTGCATGTTCATACACAAGCTAGTGATGGGATACTCAGTGCGGCAGCAGTTGTGGAATTAGCACAGGCTAAAGGATTAGCTGCCATGGCGATTACCGATCATGACACAGTAGACGGTGTCCAAGAAGCACAAAGCAGGGGGCGCAAAATCGGTGTTAAGATCATCCCTGGTGTAGAAATGAGTACTGAACATCAAAGTAGAGAAATTCATATCCTTGGTTTTTACATTGATCCGCAATCTAAAATACTTAATCAGCTTTTACAGCAGTTACGCAGCAGCCGTTACGAACGCATGAAAAAAATGGTGAGCATTTTAAGAAATTTAGGCTACCGGATTGATATACAAGAAGTACTTCAGAAATCCGGCGATGCCGCTCCCAGCAGGCCGCATGTGGCCAGAGTACTTGTGGAAAAAGGTTATTTTAAGACTGTCTCAGAGGTATTTCACACTTTACTTGATCGCGGCTTGCCGGCATATGTGGAGCGTTTCAAGTTGACGCCTGCGCTGGCCATCGAAGCTATTAAGGCAGCAGGAGGCTTAGCGTGCTGGGCTCATCCAGGTTTAGTAGGCAATAACGAGCTTCTCCCCCTGCTGATTACTGCAGGTTTGCAAGGTCTGGAGATCTTCCATCCCGACCATCATTTACAACAGGAAAAACAGTATCTGCAGCTAGCAGCAAAACATCAACTTCTTGTTGCAGGTGGTTCAGATTATCATGGCCCGGAGGCAGGCAGAGAACGCGAATTGGCGATACGTGGTTTAAACGCAGCAGGATATCATAACTTTATAGGATATTGTCAAAGCT
>DASRMS010000099.1:0-3034 GCA_035647835.1 Oscillospiraceae bacterium | reverse complement strand
AATAAAGTCATTTCCCGTGTTATAGGGTGGATCTATGTAGATCATTTTGACTTTACCTAGGTAGGTTTCTTGCAGCAGTTTCAAGGCATCGAGGTTATCGCCTTCGATAAACAGGTTTTCAGTATCGTCAAAATTTACACTTTCCTCACGAGCAGGACGCAGGGTTTTAGCAATAGGCGCGTTGGCGGTGAGCATGGCTTCACGCTTACCCGGCCAATCTAAACGGTAGCGCTCTTGTGGGCCTTCGACGATGTTGGCCGACAGCTCTTGGTGCAGCAGATCAAAATCAATGGCCAGCTCTATCTTGCCTTGGGCGTTTTTGCGCTCTGTTACGCAGTTGGGAAAAGCCGCCTGTATCTTAGCGAGATTATCTTGGGTTAAATCTTTACTGTGCATTTTTAGCTTTTCCATAGGGTTTCCTGTCAATACATATAATAAAGCTTGGCTTTATGTACTATTTACTCTGTAAGTGGCTTTAAGTGCGGCTTCGCACCTAAATAAATAACTCGTTTTACACTTCGGCTATACATTAAGTAGCGCGATTTTTTCTTGTTGAGCGCTTTTTAATTGTGTATTCAGCTCAACGCGCCGATTAAATTGCATGCTTTTGTTCAGCAGTTGTGTGTTTAGCTGCTGAATGGTTTTTTCTAGCTTGTTAATTTTCTCGGTGCGCTCAATGGCAGCGTTAAGACTTTCCCCAGCCTGTAATGGATAAGGCAAAAGCGTCGCCAACAGCTGCTGGTGCAAATGATTAAAGTCTCGGCTGATGGGCAACGCCTGTCGTTCAGCGTCAACGGGCTGCACGGCACCGTAGAGATAGGGGCTGCATTTAACGCTGCCATTTTGGTTGAACTGTTTCAGGCAAGCAATAGTTTGTATGCCTTGAACGCTGTGCACTTCAAATATCAAGTTGCTGGGTATGGCTTTATCTAAATAGGCGAGCAGGCTTTCGTGTACTTCAGCCACATCGGGCTTGAGTCGCAGCTGAAACACCTGAATTTCCGGCAAGTCAGTGCTGGCTTGGATATTTAAGGTGTCCGGCGCGAGCTTATGCGCCCAGGTAATCTTTTCAATTTGTTGGGTGAGTAGCTCGCGTTGCTTGGCAGTCGGTGCAACATTTTTATAAATTGTATTTTTAGGCAGTGGCCGGCCAACACGGGTTGATTCAGGGTAAGCAAATAACACCTTAAGCCTCCAGTTGTACGTCTTGTACAACAATAAAGCCCAGCAGTTCAAAGTCATCCAACCCTTGAATGCTGTTCACTAATGCGGTGGTTTGCTGGCCGCTGAACAGACTGTCTATATCGCTTTCTTCTTTGTGCTCTACCATTGAGTGAATGGCTTGGTTTAACAGGTCAGACACCTCTTGCATATCACGGCCATCATGGGTGCGTTGATTGAACGCTTGGCAGGCTTCGAGTAAAGGTTTACTGCGACCTTTGCAAGCGGCGCGCAACAGGTCCAGCAGCTGCTTGGCTTGTAAGTGGCTGGCCAAGACTTCGCCCTGTTCGCTGATATACACCAAGTAGTGTGGGTGTAAACGGTTTTGTTCATCCTGATGCTTATCGGGATTTAAGTTACGTAAACCAAAAATCACCCCAGCTTCTAAGCCATTCCCTGCGGGAATCACCGCATGCAAACCTTTGGGCGCCTGCTCTAGGCTGCCGTGCTGTTGTACATGGCTCAATATATCCATGCGGAATTCGTTCAAGCCTAAGTCGGTAATACTGATGCCGGCACCGGTATCCTCAAGGTCTATGACTTCAGTTTGTAAGCGCTTGAGCTGCTTTTTACGGTAGGCTGCATCTTCGGAGTTCACATCCAAGAGGTTGTCATCACCGGTGGCGGTCACATCAACGATGGCCATACGGTTTTCAACGCGCTCTTTAAGGTTAATGTACTCATCAAGGCTGATATCCGGCCAGTAGTTCACCAGCTGGATGGCTTGGTTTATGGAGCCAATACGGTCAATACGACCAAAACGCTGGACAATGCGCACGGGATTCCAGTGAATATCGTAGTTAATGAGGTAATCACAATCCTGTAGGTTTTGTCCTTCAGAGATGCAGTCCGTGGCAATTAAAATATCAATCTCGCCCGGCTCATTGGGCAGAACTTTGTCTTTTTCTTTGGACACCGGAGAAAACAGCGTGAGCACTTCTTGAAAATCGTAAGCACGGCGACGAGTTTTCAAGGTGCTTTTTGGATTACCTGCCCCCGTGACTTGGGCAAAGTTTAGGTTTAACGCTTGCAACGCAGGCTGTTGGGTGAGGTGTTGATATAAGTATTCCGTGGTATCAGCAAAAGCAGAAAAAATTAATATTTTGCGGTTGCCCTCATTGAGCGGTTGTTCGATCTTGTCTTGAATTAACTCAGCCAAGTGTTGCAGCTTGGCATCATGCTCTGGAGTGATGGGCGCTACTGATTGGATTAAAGCGTTGAGCCCAGCTAAATCTTGGCGTAGTTCAAACTCCCAGCTAGGCAGATCTAAATCCTGTAAATCGATACGAATTTTTTTACCCACAGCAAAAGGGTTGTCAGCATCAAGCTCTTCTTCAGTGAAGGAATCTGCACTGTACAGCCCCACTTCTTCAGCAGCTAAGTGCTGCTCTGCTTGCTGTTTAAAATGCTCAATAATAGTGAGGGTTTGCACAATAGTGTCTTGCAGCGACTGCAAGGTTAGGCGGAAAGAGTGCACCGAACTTTCTAAGCGCTTAAGCAAGTTGGTGGTCATTAATGCGCGCAGGCTTTTTTCGCGGTCCACTTGGCGTAACCGGCTGCGCCCACCATCTACCTGTGTATCGTAAAGTTCTTCGTATTTTTTAATACGACTGGGCAATAAGTAGCTCATAGGCGCATACACGGCCAAGTTCAGGGCAGAAAGCTGTGCGAATATTTCGTTCAACTCAACTGCGCCAGGCATGTGAGTAATAGGCACATGGTAGGATTTGGGTGTTAGGCGTTCTGGGAAAGCACCTATTTCAGTGGTGTCATAAAACTGCTGAATATGCCGACGCGAACGGGCAATGGTGAC
>DASRMS010000098.1:0-1283 GCA_035647835.1 Oscillospiraceae bacterium | reverse complement strand
GACGTGCCTGAGCCTACGCCTAGCAACGTAGAGCTTGCAGCCGCACACATTGCACGCGATGCAGCTAAAGGCTTGGTGCTTGGCAGCGTAGACCGCGAAACGCTTGAAGAAACAGTAAGCGCACAGTCAGGCACGTTCGTTACTGAGAAGTTTAGCAAAGGATCGCGCAGTATCAGTGAGGGTGAAAGCCTTGCACTAGCATTGCTTTCGCCGTGGATGGCTGCAAAGAATAAGCTAGTTGGGTTTGCTTTTCTAAGTCGCACGTAGTAATTTGACTGTGCCGTTAGCCGATGGCTTCCCAATACCTATTATGGGGCGCGTTAGTTGGTTTTGCTCTAAGACCGTTATCACCGCGCATAATCGCTTAAGTGTTTGTTTCCTCAAAAAGCCTCGCGCTGTAATAGGTGCTGGGCTTTTTTATGGTATGATTATCGCGCGGCTAGGCTGATCCCCGAAAGCTTGTAACACCGACAAGTTGCCGCAACCTTTCATCGGTGGAATAACAAAGGTGATGTTATGAAAAAATACCAGTGCATTGTGCCTCTATCTGGCGGTAAAGATTCGCAAGCATGTTTAAAGATGGCTGTTAAAGAGTTCGGCGCGCCTAATGTTTTAGCGTTGTTCTGTGATACGCAGTTTGAGCATCCGATTACATATCAGCATATTAAAGACACCGTAAAACTGTACGGAGTCGATCTGCATACAGTGACTGGCGGCAGCGTAGAAGAGAAGATTTTAAAGTATGGCCGCTTCCCAGGAGGGGGAGCAAGACACTGTACTGATGAACTAAAGATTCGTGAAACTAAGATATTTCTAAAGGAATACTCAGAAAAGCACGGGGCGGTTCAGTTGTGGTACGGAATGCGAACAGAGGAGAGTGCCGCGAGAGCAAGGCGCTACGAGTACAAAGATCCTGATGATCTGTATGAGCCACACGAGATTTTAAATAAATACCCAAAGTATCTTGGGAAAAACGGAGTTAGGTTTAGGCTACCAATCGCGGACTGGTACACACATGAAGTTATGGATTACTTAGCAGGTGAGCACAACCCGCTTTATGATGCAGGATTCGGCAGGGTAGGGTGCTTCCCGTGCCTGATGGGCGGGGACGAGTCGAAAATAAAAGCCTTTGAGTATGATGAGTTCGGGAAGAGCCAGCTGATCAAAGTCAAGCAGATTGAAGAGAAGATAGGAAAAAGCGTATTCACCAGCGGCATTGGGTTTAAATATGAAAATGACAGGCAGGGCTGCTTGCTGTGTGAGATATGATTAAGCGCACAAAC
>DASRMS010000097.1:0-17536 GCA_035647835.1 Oscillospiraceae bacterium | reverse complement strand
AGGTTGATGGGCGTTGCGCTTGGGGGCTTGATCTGTGCGGGCGAACGCAGTTCGCCCCTACGTGGGGGAGGTTGATGTGCTTTCCCTTGGGGCTTGATCAGTGCGTGCGAACGCAGTTCGCCCCTACGTGGGGTGATGTTGATGGGCGTTACGCTTGGGGGCTTGATCTGTGCGGGCGAACGCAGTTCGCCCCTACGGTGGGGGGATGTTTGGGCGTTACGCTTGGGGTGATGGGTGCGGGCGAACGCAGTTCGCCCCTACGATGTTTTGTCGCTGCTGTCAATAATGATGGTGACAGGACCTTGGTTGGTGAGCTGGACATCCATGGTGGCACCGAACCTGCCAGTGGCGACAGGGATGCCGAAAGATGCTAAAACATTGCAAAACTGTTCGTAAAGCGGCTCTGCCTGATCGGGACCGGCGGCATAGGAAAAGCCGGGTCGGCGGCCACGACGGGTATCGGCATAGAGGGTAAACTGGGAAACAACCAGGGCACTGCCTCCGATATCTAACAAAGATAGATTCATTTTACCTGCCTCATCTTCAAAAATTCGCAGATGGGCTATTTTGCCTACCAGGTAGCGCAGATCGGCTTCCTGATCAGCGGCCTGGATGCCCAACAAAATTAGTAACCCCTTGTTTATTTGACCAATTATTGCCCCGTCAACTTCAACACGGGCCTCGGCAACACGTTGGATAACTGCGCGCATGAGATCCTCCTTAAGTATGAATGCGGTGGACGTCATAGACATCCCGGACACGGCTAAGGCGATTAATGACATTTTCCAAATGATCGAGATCCCTGACCACTAGTGTCATCTGAATAATTGACATCCGATCTTTAGTACCGCGGCCAGTTAAAGCATTAATGTTAACTTTACTTTCCGAGACGGCGGTGACTACATCCTTTAAGATCTGCGGCCGATCCATGCCGGTGATTTCTATTTCCACAGGGTAGGCACCTTCGGCATTTTCTTCCCAGTGAGCTTCCAGCAAACGGTGTTGATCCGGGTGGTTGAGAACATTTAGGCAATCCTGGCGGTGAATCGAAACACCACGACCGCGTGTTACCACACCAACTATCTGATCACCAGGTACGGGTGTACAGCATTTGGCAAAGCGCAGTAACATGCTGTCGATACCGGCGATCACTACGCCTTTACCTGTCTTGCTGACTGTTTTTTGCGGTATAAATTCTTTTTCCGGTTCCGGCTCTGGTGGACCATATTTTTTGCGGTATTCTTCTTTTAAACGTGAAACGGCCTGTTGGGCTGTGACACCACCGAGGCCAATGGCCACGTAGGCATCATCTTCACTATGGATGTTGAATTTTTTTGCCATCTCCTGCAGTAAGGCTGTTTTCAAATAGAGATGGGGATCCAGCTCTTGTTTACGTAGCTCTTTCTCCAGTAGTTCTTTGCCTTTTGCCAGGTTTTCGTCGCGTCGTTCCTTTTTAAACCAAGCGCGAATTTTAGCTTTAGCGCCGGAACTTTTCACCATATTAATCCAGTCGCGACTGGGTGAACCTTGTTTGGAGGTCATAATCTCCACGATATCACCCGTTTTGAGTTCATAATCCAGGGTTACCAGACGGCCATTAACACGGGCACCAATGCAGCGGTGGCCAATATCTGTATGGATCTTGTAAGCATAGTCCAGGGGAATTGAACCGGCTGGCAGGTCAATCACATCACCTTTGGGCGTAAAGACAAAGACTTCATCAGCAAAGAGATCAATTTTAACATTTTCCATAAACTCTGCGGCATCCTTACTATCCTGCTGCAGTTCCATGATCTGCCTCAGCCAAGTCAGCTTCTGCTCAAATTCCTCTTCCTGTTTACTATCATTTTTTTCTTTGTAGCGCCAGTGAGCGGCAATACCATATTCAGCAGTACGGTGCATTTCCCAAGTACGGATTTGCACTTCAAGCAGCTCATTTTTACCGACCATCACCAAAGTATGCAGTGATTGATACATATTGGATTTGGGCATGGCGATATAGTCTTTAAAACGACCGGGAATTGGTTTCCATAAAGTATGGACAATCCCTAGGGCACCATAACAATCTTTGAGCGAGTTGACAATAATGCGGATCGCTGTTAAATCATAGATTTCATGGAACTCTTTATTCTGTTCCTTCATTTTTTGCGAGATACTGTACAAATGTTTAGGACGCCCAGAGATTTGGGCGTTAATATTGACGTCCTGCAGCTTAGGCTGCAGTGCTCCCATGATCTGCGTAATAAAAGCTTCTCTTTCCTGTCGTTTCTTGGCTAATCTATCAACTAAAGCATAATAGCGATCTCGTTCCAGATAACGAAAGGCTAAATCTTCTAATTCCCATTTAATTTTATAAATCCCTAAACGATGGGCTAAAGGAGCATAAATTTCTAAGGTTTCCCGGGAAATCGCCTGCTGCTTAATCGACGTTAAGTATTTTAGCGTACGCATATTGTGCGTGCGATCAGCTAATTTAATTAACAGCACGCGAATATCTTTAGCCATCGCCATAAACATTTTGCGCAAATTCTCGGCTTGCCGCTCTTCTTTGGATTTAAACTCTAACTTGGAAAGTTTGGTGACACCGTCTACTAGCAAAGAGATATCCGCACCAAATTCGGTTTCAATATCCTCCAGTGTCACCTCAGTATCTTCCACGACATCATGTAAAAGACCCGCAACAATGGTATCCAGGTCCAACTCTAACTCGGCTAGGATGATGGATACTCCTAGAGGATGAATGATATAACGTTCACCGGAAAACCGTTTCTGACCTTGGTGTGCATTTACAGCAAAGTTGTAGCCCTTCTCGAGCAGGTCCCAATTTGGTTCTACCGGATAATAACCTTTAATTATTTCTTTTAATGCTTGCAGACTCATCTCGTTAAATCTCCTCTTCCTCCAGGGTTAACTGTTCTGGGTTAAGTAGATAAGTTGTGATTTCAGCTGCTGTTGCCTGCCGCCAGAAATTCTGGTAAGCACGGAAACGTGTTAACACACGATCATAATGGCGATAGGTAGGTGACTGCTGCAGTTGACTCTCTTGCGGTGGCCAAGTGGTATTTTGTCCAGCTGCTATTTCCGTAAAAACAGCCTGTGCCTCTTTAATGAGATATTGTGTGACGGGCTGCTTGAGCTTATGTTCTACTTTACCAGCTGTTAAATTTGGTTCAGCCGGCGAGACACAGCTTGCCAACTGCTGTAATGTTTCTGCAGCCGGCACCGTGGCCGCAAAGATTTTTTCATTTAAAGCTTCTTCCTCAGTCCCATAACAAAGATAAACCTGAGGGGCATCATTAAAGGACAAGTTTTGCAGCAGCTGCTCACAAGCTTTTCTTTGATATGGCAGGTGGTAAAAGAGTAGTGCATCATAAGTTCGTGCGTAATCGACTTTACGTCCCAGCTGTGTTACTGCGGCACCCCGCGCTAATGTTTTCTCCAGCCCGGTTTGGGCCGCTTTAGTATTAACCCAAATTAATAAGTTCTTTTCTGCGGCCAAACGCGCCAGCCTTTGTTCACTTAGCTTTCTATTACGTTGATCTATGATGGTCGGTGTCCGGTGCTGGTCAGCGGCAGCTGGACGCAAATCTTTTACCTGCAGTGAAAGCAGTGTACGACCCTGCCAATGATTAAGGCTTGTCATGACAATTAGCTCCACGCGTTCACGCGGGTTTAACTGCTGCTCTCCGCCGCCAAAATAGATGGCTTTTTGCACAACGGCCTCTTGCCGCAAGGTTAAACGCAGATGATCACGCTGGGCCCCGACTCGCTGCGTATTAATCACTTCAGCCCCGTTGACCAGAAAGACTGGTTCTCTATTTCCTTGGCCGAACGGTGCTAGGATCTCTAACTCCTTTACCAGTGCTAAAGTAAGCTCTGAGAAGTTGGTCTCTGCTACTACAGGCAAAATTGGTTCAGTACATGCCTGGTCTCTTACAGCCTGGCAAAAGGCCTGGCGAAAAGCCTCGAGCTCTGCAGCGGCAATGCTTAAACCAGCTGCTTCTGCATGTCCACCGTATTTTAGCAGATGACTGGCACAATCCTGTAGTGCTGTAACGACATTGCAGCCGGGAATAGAACGAATCGAGCCGCGTCCTTCCGCGCCCTCTAGAGCAATCAAGACTACCGGGCGCTTAAATTCTCTGGCCAAGCGCCCGGCGGCGATGCCAATTACACCGGCATGCCAGCCTTCCTGCCACAGCACTAAAGCAGGGGCACTAGTTTGAGCTTCGGCCAATACTCTGGCCTCTGCAGTAATCACTTTTTCAATTTGCTGGCGTTGGCGGTTCATGGCCTCTAATTCTCTCGCCCAAGCATCAGCCTCCGCCGGAGCTGCAAGCAGCGTCTCCACAGCTGGATCAGCTTTTCCCAAGCGCCCAGCAGCATTAAGTCGCGGGGCCAAAGTAAAGGCTACCTGCGTAGCTGTTAGTTTAGTATCTGTTAAATCACTGACCCGGGCAAGAGCAGCAAGTCCGGGTAAAGGATTGGCACTTAAACGTGCCAACCCTTGTTTGACAAGAAGGCGATTTTCACCGATCAGCGGCACCACATCTGCAATCGTACCCACAGCCACAAGATCTAAATAGTCGTAGGTTGCCTCAACCGGCAGCTGCAGTGTGGCATAGAGGGCTCTAACCAAATTCCAAGCCACACCCACCCCGGCTAGTTGTTTTTCTGGATATGAACAGGTAGTCTGTTTAGGGTTAAGAACTGCCATGGCGGTGCGTGTGCCGGGGAAACAAGTATGGTGATCGGTAATAATCAGGTCAAAACCTCTTTGCTTGGCCAATTCCATCTCGGCAAAAGAATTAATGCCACAGTCAACTGTAATCACAAGCTGGACACCTGCAGCGGCATACTCTTCCAGTACCGCAGCTTGTAGACCATAACCTTCGGCAAAACGACTCGGTATGTAGTATGCCACGTCAGCGCTTAAATTTTGCAGCGCTCGCACTAATAGTGCGGTTGCAGTCACGCCATCGGCATCATAATCACCAAAGATCAGTATTTTTTCATTTTGTTCTATTGCTGCCGCTATTCTTACTGCCGCGGCAGCAGCCCCGGCCATGGAAAAAGGGTCTCCTAGGTCCGACAGGTCACACGATAAAAACGCTCGTGCTTCCTGGGGGCTATGGAGACCCCGTTGATAAAGGGTGGTTGCTGTAAGTCGATGGATGTCTAACTCTTGCGTCAGCTGGTGCACAGCCTGCTGATCCACCTTTGATACAGCCCAAGCCCATTTATTCACTGTCATTACTAGTCTCCTCTGCTGCTTCAACGGCGGCGATTTCAGCGGCCGTCTCTACATTGTTTTGTTGCTGCTCCAAACTCTGCTTCTCCTGCTGCAGCAACAGTTCAGATTCTGCATGTAAAGCAGCTAGGTCATCAAGCAAAGCCTGTTTTTGTGTCTTTAATTCTTCGACTTCTTTAGCAAAAGATTTGGTTTTCTTTTTATAATTCCAGATAGTAAAGCCAGTGCGAATTTGTGTGATTAAACCAAATAGTCCTACTGCCAGCGCCCCGGACATCGCCGAGGCAAGAATGATCAAGGCTACACTAGCTTCCACTTGCCCGAAAAAGTAATTAACCACCACTGTCGCGCGGTTAACAAAAGCAAATAAGGCAATTAAGACACCAAATAAAAGACCTACTATAATGCCAAGCTGCATTTTTCATCCCTCCATCTTTTAAAGGCAAAGCAAACACGAAGTAAAGCAAGTAAAAGATTCGTCAAGTTTGGAGTAAATTCCTTTATTCTGCGCAATTGGACTTTAAATATGAACATAACAGGACGACGGCAAAATAAAAAGTACGCCTACCGGGGCAGGCGCACTAAAGTTATTTCAATAAAGCTCTAAGTTAGTGCTTTTTTCTTTGCTTCCCGTTCTTTCCACCATAACCACAAGGGTGAGGCGATGAAGATCGAGGAATAGGTACCGAAGACTACACCCACCACTAAGGCACTAATAAAGGGACGCAGTGTGACACCGCCGAAAATCAACAGCGTCACCAGCACTAAGAGGGTGGTAAGTGAAGTGTTAATCGTGCGCCTTAATGACTGTGCAATACTGTTATTGACAATCTCGACCAGGCTTTCCTTCCGCTGATACTTCATGTTTTCGCGGATGCGGTCATAAATGACAATCGTATCGTTAATGGAATAACCCAAAATCGTCAGTGAAGCGGCAATAAAGGTACCATTTAGTTCCTGACGGAAGAGGGCAAAGAAGGTCAGGAGAATGGCTGCATCATGCAAGAGGGCAATGATGGCGGTGATGGCAAAGCGATACTCAAAGCGAATGGTAATATAAATGATCATACCTAGGCTGGCTAGCAGAAGAGCAATGACCGCCTGGCGTTGTAATTCATCGCCTACTGCTGCCCCCACATTTTCCACTCTTAATAAGGCATCCTCTGCTATAGCAAAACGCTCCTGAAAGGCCTCGAATACTTCATCTTGTTGTGCTGCTGTTAATTCGGGGGTACGAATCAACACTTCCTGTGACTTTTGCTCTGACTCGTTTCCTGCCAGTGTTTCTGAGCCTACCTTTTGCACTGTAGCAGCTTCTAGATCAAAGGGAGCTAAAGTATCACGCACTTCATCAAGCGTAAATTCTTGCCCCAAATCAATTTGCAGCAGTGTGCCGCCGGTAAAATCAACCCCGTAGTTTAATCCGCGGGTTGCCAATGAAGTCATGCCCGCCAAAATTAATAGGATTGAGAAAATCAGGGCAGCTTTACGCAGGCCAATATAATTTGGACCACGCTTTGTGGTAGAGGTTTCTGTCTGCAGGCCATGCTGCGGAGTAGGTAAAAGCGCCGTACCCGCGGCCTGGCGCAGCAAGAAACGTGTCAGCACAAGCGCCGTAAACATACTTACTAAAATACCAACACTTAAAGTTACAGCAAAACCGCGTACTGAACCTTGAGCGAATTGGAAAAGCACAACGGCAGCAATTAGCGTAGTCACGTTAGAATCAAAAATTGAGCGGAAAGCGCGGGTGAAACCGGCTTCCACCGCTGGTCGCATTGTGCGTCCATTGCTTAATTCTTCTTTGATCCGTTCAAAAATAATGACGTTGGCATCAACAGCCATCCCCACAGATAAAATCAAACCGGCAATACCGGGTAATGTTAAAGTAACCTTAAGCGCACTCATTACCCCTAAAACAATTGCGGCATAGACAACCAGTGACACACCCGCCATTAAACCAAGGGCACGATAATACACCAACATAAACAGGAGGACCAGAATGATGCCGGCAATACCAGCACGTACACTGCGGGCTAAGGAATCACGACCTAACTGCGGTCCGACACCGCGAATCTCCAGCTCCTCTAATTTAACCGGCAAAGCA
Organism: Oscillospiraceae bacterium; assembly: GCA_035647835.1. Classification (GTDB taxonomy): domain Bacteria; phylum Bacillota; class Dethiobacteria; order Dethiobacterales; family Dethiobacteraceae; genus UBA9865. Next base: position 10,178 of record DASRMS010000097.1, on the reverse strand, counting down.
CCGGAACGTAATTGCAGAGCTAAATTCGAGGCTTCTTCTGCTGTAAAATTACCCGTGATTTGCGCCTTACCATCAGGAATGACAGTGTTTACGCCGGGGTCAGAAATTAAGTCTTCGTCAAGATAGATGTTAATCTGTTGACCTAATAATTTTTCCGTGGCCTGGGCAAACTTTTCGCTGCCTACCGCATTAAACTCCAAGGAAACAGCAATGCGATTATATTGATCATAGCTCACAAAAGCATCTTTTAATTCGTCACCAGAGACAATTGTTTCGCCATCAGGTCCGACAAACTTTAAGAGAGCCGTTTTGCCTATCACCTCACGCGCCACGCGCTGGTCTTCAATACCAGGCAGTTCTACACGAATGCGATCCTGACCCTCTTTTTGAATATTAGGTTCGGCCACACCTAACGCATCAACGCGGGTACGAATAATAGTAATGGCACGGGCAAGCTTATCTGCGTCGTCAGCTGCACCTTCAGTCTCGGCTGCGCGGTAAAGTACATAAACGCCGCCACGCAAATCAAGACCGAGATTTAAAGAATTAGCGGCCTGCCAAATAGCGGCGGCACTGCCCACTAAGAGCAGCCCTATTATTAAAATTAAAATAAGAAGACGATTCCTTCTCATCCGGGTACCCCCTTGTTTTATCTAAATAATTTTGTTTAGGTAGTGAGAATACAGTTAAACGGCAAAAGAGGGTACTCTTCCAGATTACTCCGGTGCCACTACCCCCAGTGCCTCAGTAAATTATAAACGCTTAATTAGGGGTTGTCAATTTAAATACTCTTGCAGCATACTGCTTAGCAGTACCGGCGGGATGCTGTCAAATGTGCTGGCCTGACCAATTTGTAGAGGAAAAATAAAAGGCAGCTTTTTTCCCACCCTTTTTTTATCCTGCTGCAGTGCGGCCAGCACAGGAGCGGCCGTTAAGGTCGGCGGTGCCGGCTTAATACCAAGACGTCTAAACAGTGCCAGCAGGCGCACTCCGGCAGCTGGCGCTAATATTTGCTGCTGCAAAGCCAGCTGAACAGCCAGCGTCATACCCACAAGGACGGCCTCGCCGTGCAAATAGTAAGTGTAACGGGTGGCAGCTTCCAGCGCATGACCGAGAGTGTGGCCAAAATTAAGCAGCGTCCGCCAGCCTGTTTCCCGCTCATCTGCAGCTACGACCTCGGCTTTCAGTGTGCAGCAATCAATAATCACTTGCGTTAAAACGGCTTGCTCTTGTGCTAAAAAATCCGGCCAGGATTGCTCTAGCTTCGTCCAAAGCGGTTCACTTAAAATCGCGCCATATTTGACCACTTCGGCAGCTCCGGCTAAAAACTCCCGCTGCGGCAAGGTGGCTAAAACCTCTAATTCTATCCAGACCAGTTTAGGTTGATAAAAGGCGCCAATCAGGTTCTTGCCTAAAGGGTGATTTACTGCCACTTTGCCGCCCACGCTGCTGTCTACTTGAGCAAGCAGAGACGTGGGAATTTGCACAAAAGGCACACCACGCAGATAAGTAGCAGCAATAAACCCCGCCAAGTCACCCACCACACCCCCACCCAGCGCCACAATCACGCTGGCACGGTCAAGTCCTGCCTTAATGGACGCGGTATAAAGTTCTTCTGCACGGGCGAGCGTTTTACTACCTTCACCGGCGGGAACTACCGCCGGCGTTACTTTAAAGCCAGCTGCAGTGAAGGCTGCACTTATTTTATCGCCATAGAGCGGATAAACATTTGTATCACTCACTAGTAGTGCGGAAGCAGGAGCCAAGGCAAGAGGCAGCTGCTGCGGCAGTTCAGACCATAGATCTTTGCCAATAAAAATAGGATAAGAGCGTTCGGCAAGGCTAACTTGTACAGTTTTCATCATGACCTCCGTCTACCGCTTTGCTATTGTTTTTAAGTAGGTACGGTAGTTATCCTGCATTTCTTCCAGGGAGTCGCTGCCCAATTTTTCACGTAAAGCCTGGGCTAGTTCCCAAGCCATTACAGCTTCACCCACGATAGCTGCCGCTGGTACAGCACAACTGTCAGCACGTTCCACAGCAGCTGTGTAGGGGCGGTGATCCTGCATATTCACACTTTGTAAGGGCTTAGATAAAGTAGGTATCGGCTTCATCGCTACCCGGCAGACGATGGCCTCACCGTTACTCATACCACCCTCAATACCGCCGGCATGATTAGTCTGCCGATAGTAGCCTTTACTGTGATGGTAATATATTTCGTCATGCGCCTCTGAACCTGGCTGCGCTGCCAGGCTGAAGCCCTCACCAATTTCCACTCCCTTAATGGCCTGAATGCTCATCAGGGCAGCCGCCAGACGGGCGTCCAATTTACGATCCCACTGCACATGACTACCCAGGCCCACAGGTACACCCAAGGCAGCCACCACAAAAATGCCGCCTAGGGAATCACCGGCAGCTTTAGCTTCGTCAATGGCCTTCGTCATTTGCTGCGCCGCCGTAGGGTCAGGACAGCGCACCGGTGAATTCTCTACCCCTGCATAATTTGCTGCTACTAAAGCAGCCACTTTTTGTGCGGCTGCCGACACTTGGCCGATGGCTTCCACATAAGAATATATCTGGATATCAAAGGCCCTTAATAACGACCTCGCCACGGCGCCCACCGCAACTCGGGCTACAGTCTCTCGGGCACTAGCCCGCTCTAAAACATTACGGATATCTGCTAAATTATATTTTAACGCACCGGGCAGATCAGCGTGACCTGGACGCGGGTGCGTTACCAAAGCTATTTCAGGGGGCTGTTCCCCAAAAGGTGCCATTTTATCTGACCACTGGGCATAATCCTTGTTTATTACCTGCAGCGTCAGCGGACTACCCAGGGTTTTACCAAAGCGTAAACCAGCCAGGATTTCTACTTGATCCTTTTCAATTTTCATTCTTCCGCCCCGGCCATAGCCCTGCTGTCGCCGAGTTAGATCTTGATTAATCTCCAGTTGGTCCAGGGGTAAATTGGCCGGTAAACCCTCAATAATTGTTGTAATGGCCGGGCCATGTGATTCACCTGCCGTTAAATAACGCATTAGCGCACAATACCCCCCTCATCTTTAGTCTGCCGTTTGCGCCACCATAAAAGCAGCAAACCGATTACAATCAGCAGCACACTGACTATCTGTCCTAAACGTAAATTACCCCAAAAAACAGTATTGGCACGGATCCCTTCAATAAAGAAGCGACCAATGGAGTAGCCAACCAGATAACGCAAAAAGATACCGCCGGGCGTCTTTTCTTTTTTACTAATCCTTATTAAATAGGCAAAAACAAGCAAATTCCAGACAAATTCATAAAAGAAAATAGGATGACGGTAAGCACCATCGATATATAGTGCCCAAGGTAAATCGGTAGGTATACCATAGGCCTCCTGGTTAAAATAATTACCCCAGCGGCCGATGGCCTGACCGAGAATTAAACCAGGGGCAGTAATATCCGCGATGCTCCAAAAACTAAGCCTTTTAAACTGTGTATAAAATAAACCGGCGATAATGCCACCAATCAGGGCGCCATGAATGGACAAGCCACCCTGTCGCAGGTTAATCATCGCTAAAAAATCACCCGCCATTGTATCCCAGTTTTCCACCACAAAAACTGCCCGGGCACCAACAATGGCCAGCGGTACTGCCAATAAGAGAAAACCCAGTAGATCATCTTCATCAACACCATACTGCGGCGCACGACGCATCGCCACCAGGGTACCAAATAACAAAGCCGAACTAATCATCACACCATACCAATAGATAGGAATACCAAAAAGTCGAAAGGCAATGGGGTCAATTTGCATTATTTAGGTCCTCCCTCGCTGCTTTCTCTAATGTTAGTAGTCTTTCCTTCCAAGACAAACCGTACGCAAAACCGCCTAATTTGCCATCACTGCGCAGTACCCGATGGCAGGGAATCACCAAAGGAGTACGATTATGGGCCATGGCCTGACCTGCTGCACGTACTGCGCCAGGGGAGCCTGCTTGCTGCGCCAACCATTTGTAGGTACGACACTCACCATAAGGGATTTGTGCGGCTGCCTGTAAAACACGCTGATAAAAGGGCGGGTAATTGGCCTCATCCCAAGGACAGGTAAAGTGAACTGTCTGCCCCAAAAAGTAGTTTTGTAAATCAAGTGCCAGCTTCTGTAACCATGCCGGCTCACTGCTGCTGACAGGAAGATAACTGCCCGCCGCAAAACCAGGCAGTTCCAGGGCATAAAGCCCAGCTGCTGTATAGGAGACGGTCATCTCACCCGCCGCTGTTGTCACGCTTCCTGTCAAGTCTAAAATTTTGTTCATACTCATGCCATCCGTTTCTTGCCGCCTTGAGCATCCCAGTCGTGGGGATCTCGCCTAGCAGGTTTTTGCATTCGTGGCGCCCTCCCAGTGGAGGGAATGCCTTGACGATACCTTTTTTTTTAAATGTAGTACATGTATCCCTCACCAGTTAGTCTGCGCTGTTCTTCCACAATTTCTGCCAAAGTGACACTGTCGAGAAGATCATTTATCTCATCGCTTAAGCGACTCCAGACATGGTGCATCACACAGGCAGTGGCACGGTTGCATTTATCATTCTTACCAGCAGCACCCTTAATCACACAATCTGTAGGGGCCACGGGGCCTTCCAAAACGCGGATGATATCACCCAAAGTAATTTCTTCCGCTGGCCGCGCTAGGCGGTAACCACCTTGTGCCCCACGCACACTGTAAATCAGACCTGCTTTTTTGAGATTGGCAAAAAGATGTTCTAAATATTTTTCCGAAATTTGTTCCCGTTGGGCCACGTGTTTTAAGGCTATCGCACCTTGGCCGCTATGCAGCGCTAAATCAAACATAGCGCGTACACCGTAGCGACCTTTAGTGGACAATTTCATTAATAATCTCCTGCCTTTACTAGTATCATCATGATTTTATCACATCAACTGCAGTTCATTAAGAGCTGATCACAAGTGGCTGCAGCTTGCGCTGTCGTCTGGCAAAAGTGGTAATCTCACGAAAGCCCAATTTCTCTAGCAGCAGCAGAGCGCGTTCCAGGTCTCGCCCTACATCCTGCGGCTGGTGGGCATCCGAACCCAAGGTGACAGGAATACCCAGCTGCTGACATTTTCGCAGGAGAGAAACACCTGGGTAGACTTCTCTCACAGGTGCTCGCCAACCTGCAGTATTAACTTCTACACACATATCAGTTGCTTTCAAGATTTGACAAGTCTCTTCTACCAGCATTGACCAATCGCTGCTGGGGAAATAGGCGAACTTTTTAAGCACATCTAGATGGCCGACGATCTGAAAAAGCCCGCTCTGCGCTAACTGCTGTATGAGAGCAAAATATTCTGCATAAAGTCGGTCCATGTTAACTTCTTGAAAGCGTTCTTGGTAAGCTGGATGGGTAAAATCCCAGTCTGCTAAAAAGTGCACTGAGCCAATCAAATAGTCAAAATCAAAGGCGGCTAAAGCAGCAGCCGTTAATTTTTCCCTGCCCGGCAGATAATCCACTTCCGCGCCCAGCCTCACGGCTAGCGGTGCTTCTTTTTGCCAATACTGCACTTCAGCTATGTAGGCGGGTAATTCTGCAGGAGGCATATTAACAGGATCCTGTGGCACATAACCTAATAACTCCAAGGGAAAGTGATCCGCAAAGCCAACTTCTGTCACCCCGTGTGCTTCGGCGACAGCCAGATATTCCGCCATTGTCCCAGTAGCATGACCACAGCGTGCCGTATGGAGATGGTAATCAACTTTCATGATGCTTTGCACCTTGTTCTTTTGCTGCAGGCTGATGTCGACGTTGTAGTTCAGCCAACACTTCCGAGAATCCCACATCTTTGGCTGCCAGTAATACTAGTAAGTGAAAGAGCAAATCGCCACTTTCATAAATTAACTCACTGCGTTCTTCATTTTTTGCAGCAATAATCACTTCTCCTGCTTCTTCACCGACTTTTTTTAAAATGCGATCCAGGCCACCATTAAAAAGCTGCGCCACATAGGAGTCGGCCGGGCGGTTAACTTGACGCTCGGCAATAATGCGCTCCAGTTCAGGCAAAAACAGCTCTGGTGCAGCTGTTTTTTCACCGTGTAGTGTCCGATAAAAACAGGTAGCGGCACCGGTATGACAGGCACCACCACTTTGTTCCACATACACCAGCAGGGCATCACCGTCACAATCATAATCAATGCGTTTAACAGTTTGCGTATGACCAGAACTAGCGCCTTTATGCCATAGTTCCTGACGGCTGCGGCTATAAAACCAAGTTTGCCCGCTCGCCAGTGTTTTTTGTAAAGATGCTTCGTTCATATATGCTAGCATTAAAACACTACCTGTCTGGATATCCTGCACGATGGCAGGGATTAAGCCCTGTTGATTAAATTTCAGTGTTACGTTCACGCTCGACTGGCACCCCCCGTGCAGCCAAATATTCTTTTACTTCGGCAATACTAAACTGCTGATAGTGGAAAACGGAGGCGCCTAAGGCCGCTGCAGCCTTCCCCTCGGTCAGGACAGTATAAAAGTCTTCCTTACTGCCGGCACCACCGGAAGCAATCACCGGTATCGCTGCCACCTCGGCGACAGCGGCAGTTAAAGGCAGATCATAGCCACCTTTAGCCCCATCACAATCCATACTGGTCAAAAGAATCGAGCCGGCACCACGCTGTTCAGCTTCTGCTACCCATGACAAGACAGCCTTACCCGTCGCCCGATGACCACCGTGCGTATACACTTCCCACGTTTGTAAAGCTTCACTCCATTTGGCATCCACCGCTAAAACCAGACGGTGACTGCCAAATTGTGCTGCCGCTTTGGTCAATAGTGCTGGCTGCTGTACAGCGGCAGTATTAAGCGATATTTTATCAGCCCCTGCCGAGATAATTTGCTGCATTTGCTTCAGCTCACTAATACCGCCGCCTACAGTGAAGGGAATATGTACTTCTGCAGCTGTACGCTCCACTAGCTCAAGCATCGTGCTGCGTCCCTCATGAGAAGCCGTAATATCTAACAAGACCAGTTCGTCTGCACCAGCTTGGTCATAAAATTTGGCTAGTGCCACTGGATCTCCAGCATCACGAAAATTTATAAATTGCGTACCTTTAACCACGCGACCGTCTTTAACATCAAGACAAGCAATAATACGTTTTGTTAACATTTACAGTCCCTCCGTAATGGCTAGAGCAGCAGGTAAAGAGATGCGTCCTGTGTACAGTGCTTGTCCGACGATAATGCCGCTCAGCCCTTGTGGCTGCAAAGGCGTAAGTTCAAGAATGTCCTGTAAAGAAGCAATGCCGCCAGAAGCAATAACCGAAAGGGACACCGCTTGTGTCACTTCCGCCAGTGCTGCAACATTGGGACCTTTTAAGGTACCATCCCGCAAAATATCTGTATATATGATTTCTCGCACACCCAGCTGCGCCATTTGTTGTGCCAAGTCGATCGCCAGCATGGGGGCCTCTTCCACCCAGCCACGAATTGCTACCCGCCCAGCACGAGCATCAATACCAACCATAATCTGTCCCGGATAGCGTGCACAAAGCTCTGCCACTACTTGCGGTTGCTGCACTGCTGCCGTACCCATGATAACACGAGATACACCACGGGCCAGCAGATCAGCTGCCACTTGCGACTCACGGATGCCGCCCCCCACTTGGATAGGAATCTGGACAGCACGCACAATCTCTTCGATCACTGCTATATTTTTTATTGAGCCGTCAAAGGCACCGTCTAAATCTACCACATGTAAGCGTTGAGCACCTTCTGACTCCCAATGCAGTGCTGCTTCCACCGGGTTTTCATAATACATCGTCTCCCGTTGCAGTTCACCATGTACTAACCGCACACAACGGCCATCGCGGATATCTACTGCGGGGATGATCAACATGCAACCAACCTCCCATTTAAAATATTGTAGTCAAGCGAAGGTTCCCCAGATTTCTTCCTAGTATATTCCCTGATACTAGAAAAAAATCCTGCTAAATCCCTAGGATTTATAATAATCCTTTGGTGGAAGGAATCCCTGGCACTCGCCCTTCTACTCGGGACGCTGTGCCTAGTACTCGTCCTAACCCCTTAAAAAGCGCTTCAATAATATGATGCGTATTGCGGCCGGCTAAAAGTTTAACATGAAGGGTACAGTGCGCCCGATTAGTAAAAGCACGCAAAAAATCTTCCACCAGCTCTGTTTCAAAGTTGCCGACACGTTCCGCAGGTAATGGGAGGTCAAAACCTAGATAAGGGCGGCCTGATAAATCTATCGCCACTAGTACCAGCGCTTCATCCATGGGTAATGCTAACGAGGCGTAGCGAGTAATGCCTGCTTTATCACCCAGTGCTTGGTGCAGAGTTTCACCCAACACCAAGCCGACATCTTCAACGACATGATGTGCGTCCACTTGCCAGTCTCCTTTGGCCTGCAGCTGCAAGTCAAAGCAAGCATGGTAGCTCCATAAAGTCAGCATATGCTCTAGAAATGGTACCCCACAGTCAAGCTCTGCTTCTCCCTTACCGTCGAGTACCAAAGTCAAATCAATCTCTGTTTCTTTCGTCTGACGACGAACACTTGCCATTCTCTTGTTCAAGTAACTTCCTCCTCCTGGCAACGGCACTGCTGTGGGCAGTCAGCCCTTCCACTGCCGCGATGTTTTCCACTGCTGCAGAACACTTTAGCAGTGCTGCTGGTGAATAAGCAAGGACACTAGTCTTTTTAATAAAGTCATCTACAGATAAAACTGAAGAAAAACGACCAGCACCAGACGTGGGCAGCACATGATTAGGCCCTGCCCAGTAGTCACCCAGCGGCTCCGGCGTATACGCCCCTAAAAAGATGGCACCAGCATGACGAATTTGACCTAAAGCAGCCCAGGGGTCAGCGATTTGTAATTCTAAATGCTCTGGGGCCAGCAGATTAACAATTTCCAGTGCTTCAGCCAGGGTTGCTACGGTCACCAAGGCCCCTTGGGTGGTGAGAGATTGTTGGGCCACTGCCTGACGATCCAGTGCAGCACACTGACGCTGCAGTTCCGCCGGCAATTCTGCCGCCAGCCGCACGGAGGTGGTCACACAGTAGGCGGCCGCCAAAGGATCATGTTCAGCCTGAGCAAGTAGATCCGCAGCCACAAATTCAGTACGCGCCGTCTCATCTGCGACTACCAGCACTTCACTAGGACCCGCCAGCATATCAATCCCCACTACCCCTGCCACTTCCCGTTTAGCGAGTGTAACATACAGATTGCCGGGGCCGACAATTTTATCAACCCGCCGGATGCTTGCGGTACCATAAGCCAGAGCGCCAATAGCCTGAGCCCCGCCGCATTTGTAAACAGCATCAACGCCGGCTATTTGGGCCGCGACCAAGGTATAAGGGTTGATGCTGCCATCTGCCTGAGGCGGAGTCACCATGATCACTTCGCCTACACCCGCAATACGTGCGGGGATGACGGTCATCAGTACCGAGGAAGGATAAGCAGCAGCACCACCAGGCACATAAGCACCAACGCGATCTATGGCCGTGATACGCTGCCCTAAAATAATGCCATCAGCACCATAGTCTACCCAGGCTTGCTGAATTTGCCGGCGATGAAAATCAGCAATATTATCTGCCGCCTGCTGCAAATCTGCTTTAATTTGCGGCTCCACGCTCGTTTGTGCTGCCTTGAATTCTGCAGGCGTGACTTCCAGGGCCGCAAGTTTGGCCTGGTCAAAACGTTCCGTATACGCTAAAACTGCCGCATCGCCTCTCTGCCGCACTGCTGTGAGAATTTGCCGCACTGCTGCTAACTCCGTGGGGTAATCATCAAAGCCGCGGCGCTTAAATTGCTGCAAAAAGGTTGCTCCATCAAACTCTTTTAGCATCTTTACACCTCTTTCTGCGACAGCACTTGCGCCAAAGCCTTGGTAAGTGCCATCACTCGCTCCCCTTTAACTTGGTAACTGCCGGGGTTGGCAATCAAACGTGAGGTAATATGGGTAATAGTTTCTACTTCTTCCAAGTGATTTTCGGCTAAAGTCTTGCCGGTGGAAACTAAATCTACAATTACTTCAGCTAAATTTAGCAATGGTGCCAGTTCAATAGACCCGTGAAGCTTAATCAGCTCAAACTGCTTACCCTGTTGTTGAAAATAACGCTCTGTAATTCGGGGGTATTTAGTCGCCACATACCCTCCTGTAAAGTTGCCGCTGCCGACCCGGCGGGCAACTGC
>DASRMS010000096.1:0-1466 GCA_035647835.1 Oscillospiraceae bacterium | reverse complement strand
TTATGCATAACATTCCTCGAAAAAGTAGTGACTGCTAAAGCTTTAAATATGGAGATTAAAGTCTCATGATTAAGCTATTTATAAAATTCTCAGCACTGACGTGTGCTCTACTCTCTGCAGTGGCATATGCTGACTCAACCGAGGTTTGGGTTGATTCTTATACCCCGTTTGAAGCAATAGAAGCACAACCAGCAGCCCCACCCACCAACCCAATCACGCATTATGCAAAAGAGGTTCCAGTCATAACGCTGGAGCCATTCATTGAGTCAAAAAAAATATCAGATTCTCGTGCTTTTAAAGCAAACAACCCCAGGACACTTAGCGCACCTTTAAACATTGGGGTTAAACGGGTAGTTTCTGAAACAGACACGGTAGAAAAAGTCGATTCCTATTTAGCATGGGAAACTCTGGAAGATAACAGCCACATCGCTGCATTAAGTATTATTTCCCCACATGCTTTAGGCAATCGTCTTGTCTTAAATATTGAAAAGCTAGATCCTAGAGCCGAACTACGCTTCAGCAATGCTAATAACGATGAGGTATTCACTGTCTCTGGTGAGGACATTATCAACACCATTTTCAAAGACAAACAAACAAACGAAGATCAAGAGACAAATAAGAACCTGTATATAGGCCCTTATCTCAGCGGTGAACAGGCAACATTAGAAATATTTTTACCAAAAAAAGTAGCCATAGATAGTGTAGAGCTGTCGTTGCCGTACTTATCGCATATTTTTCTATCACCGACAGATCTTGAGTTACTCAACCAAGGCAGTAACGATCTAAGCTGCATGGTCAATGTTGCGTGCGACTCAAGCTGGAATAACGCCAATGGCATTGCCAGGATGTTGTATACCAATACACTCGGATCGACCTATGTATGCACCGGTACACTTCTCGCCGATCGATTAAATACCAGAGAGCCTTACTTCCTAACCAGCTCTGGTTGCATAAGCTCTCAAGAATTAGCCTCTAACCTGCAAACTTTTTGGCTGTATAAAACAGACTCCTGTTACGCAAACACACTAAACAACAGTTACAAAAGGCTCACTGGAGGTGCCGACTTACTATTTAAACATGACAGTACGAAAACCGCCTTACTGCGCTTGCATGATCAAGCACCCGCGGGCGTAACCTTCCAAGGCTGGTCCTCAGAAGACGCAAAAAACAGATATGTGTCCGTTGTCCAATACCCTGCTGTCGCACCACAAAAAGTAGCTAAAGGGTATAGCGGCGTCTCCCTCGCTGACTGTCAATATGCTGCAAGCGGCACTTTAAGCTGCCGAGACTCCCATAGTCATGACGCTGGGTTTCTAAAGGTTGAGTATAATAGCGGTGTGACAGCAGACGGCAGCAACGGCTCTGGAATGTTCATCACAGAAAAGAACAATCAGGGTAAAAAGAAACACTACCTCGTAGGACAGCTGTTCACAGGCAGCTCTAGCTGTACAGCGCCCTCAGCCCCA
>DASRMS010000095.1:0-11395 GCA_035647835.1 Oscillospiraceae bacterium | reverse complement strand
AGATAAATCCAATGGCATAAATGAAAAAGAAGTTAAAGTTTATGTTATTTGGCAGGAGTTGTCCTTGATAATTCCGAACAATAATATAGCGGAAGGAGAGTGGGCTAATGGAATTTTATCAGTTAGAGGCCTTTGTCATGGTTGCTGCACATCGCTCTTTTTCCCGTGCAGCTGAGCAGCTCTACTTAAGTCAACCAACGATTAGCAGCCACGTCAAGAGTTTAGAAACAGAGCTTAACACGCCGCTCTTCGATCGGGGGAAAAACGGCTTACTCTTAACCCCGGCAGGGACAACACTTTTTCGTTATGCTAAGGATTTACTGCAATTACGCACTGATGCCCTAACTGAATTAGGCGCGGGGGTAATACAGGAAGAAAAATTGATTGTTGCCGCCAGTTCTGTACCCTGTCAATATCTGCTGCCCAAAGCAATAGTTGATTTTCAGCAGCTTTATCCGCAGGTTAAGGTGACGCTGCGCCAAGAAAATTCCCGCAAAGCTAGTGAAGATGTCTTTCATTATCATTATGCGCTAGGCATAGTGGGTGAGCAATTATCTATCCCTCATTTAGTTTATGAACCCTTAGTATCTGACCAATTAGTCGTTGCCATTCCTCAACAAGCTGCTTATGAAGAGCTGTTAATGAAAGAAACGTTGACAATGGCGGATTTGTTGAACTATAATTTGCTGCTGCGTGAAGCAGGTTCCGGTACACGTTCTCTTTTTACCAGGGAGCTGCAGTGCAATGGGATGGACTTAGCAGACTTACAGCTGCAAATTTTTGATAACCAAGAAACAATCAAACAAGCAGTCCGCCATGGTTTGGGTGTCACCATAATTTCTCGTTATGTAGTGGAGGATTATCTGCAGTTTGGCTTAGTGGCGACGCGCCACTTACAGGATTTACAGTTAACGCGAGATTTTTACCTTGTTGCTCATGCCAAACGCATCCTCACCCCTGCAGCGATTGCTTTTAGAGATTTTGTATTGTCATTCTTTCAGAGGGGGCCAGAAAAAGATGAAAGAAATATATGCTGATCATGCTGCCACAACTTTTCCCCGACCACCACAAGTAGCTGAAGCTATGGTAAGCTACATACGTGATATTGGCTGCAGCCCGGGTCGCGGTGGTTATCGTCGGGCCTTAAACGCTGCACGTCTGGTTTACGAAACACGAACCATCTTGGCTGATTTTTTTAATGTTCCCCAACCGGAGCAGATAATTTTTACACCTAGTGTTACCTATGCGCTTAATTTAGTGATTAAAGGTTTGTTGACAGCAGGCGACCATGTGCTTATATCCTCTATGGAACATAATGCTGTTGTCCGCCCCTTAACCCGTTTAGCCGCTGAAAGAAAAATTTCTGTGGAACGAATAGCATGTCAAGCAGACGGCACCTTAGAACCAAACCAAATAAAGCGTGCGCTCCGCAAAAATACACGTCTGGTGATCTTAACACACGCCTCTAATGTCACAGGTACCATTATGCCTGTTTATGAGATTGGCGAAATATTGGCAGGTACAAATACTTTGTACTGTGTTGACGCTGCTCAATCAGCTGGCACAGAAGAAATCAATTTTGCTGAGCTGCAGTGTGACTATCTAGCATTTACAGGTCATAAAGGTTTACTTGGCCCGCCAGGTATCGGTGGACTCTGCTTAAGTGAAAGGGCCGCTGCCTTAACTAAGCCTCTCGTGGAGGGCGGTACAGGGAGTCGTTCAGAGGAGGAACAACAACCGGAATTCTTGCCGGATAAATTTGAAAGTGGTACACAAAATGCTCCGGGCATTGCGGGACTGGCAGCGGGAGTTAAAACTATACAGCAAATTGGTTTAACATCAATCAAGCAACAGAAAGAAGAATTAACTGCAGCTTTTTTATACGGACTGGCTGGCCTGCCTCAAATTCAGGTTTATGGTACTAATGACCCGTCGACAACGACTGCTACTGTTTCTTTAAACTTACAAGGAGTAGATAATGGCGACTTAAGCTATCTGTTGGAACAGGGCTATGGCATAATGACTCGCTCTGGCCTCCACTGTGCACCACTGGCTCACCAAACTATCGGTAGTTTTCCGGTGGGGACGCTGCGCTTTTCTTTCGGCCATCAAAATACAGTAGAAGAAGTTACAGAAATCATTTTGGCCTTAGGCGAGATTATCAAGGAGAGATAGTTCAATGCCCTATGCGCGTAAATTACAGGCTTATATACAAGAGCAGCAGCTAGCTGCCGAACACTTATGTTTTACTGAATCCTGTCATTCTGTAGCAGAAGCTGCAGCTGCAGTCGGTGCTTCCAGTGATGAGTTTGTCAAGAATATTTGTCTAATTGGTTCAGACGAAAAATTAGTTGTTGCTATTGTTCGCGGCAAAGATCGTGTTGACCGTAAAAAGGCAGCGCAAGTGTTAGGCATAAAAAGCATGCGTATGGCTACAGCTGACGAAATTTTAGAGCGGACAAACTTTCCTTGTGGCGGTACACCTTCCTTTGGTTTTAAAGCGATATTTTTAATGGATAAGCGCATCTTTACACTGACTGAAGTATACACTGGGGGCGGTTCGGAAAACAGCCTGGTTAAAGCAGCACCGCAAGTTTTACTCGACGCTAATCAAGCAGAAATATGTGATATTATAAAAATATAAAGATACATAATCAGTCCACTTGCCAACTCATACTAAAGGTGAATATAGACTAAATACAGCTACCTGAAGGAGTTGATAAAATGGACATAGAGCGAGCTGAGGAGCTCCTAAACTCGCCCGCAAAAATCGAAGTACATTTTCAGGGCAAACCAGTGTGGATAGAAGGTGTGGAAGAAACTACCGCCAATGTATCAGTGATGGGAACATGTCGCACGATGAAGGTTCCCTTTACGGAATTGGAGGAAAAATGACTAGGGGCTGACAGGAATCAGCCCCTAGTCATTTTATTTTATTTTAGTTAATTTCTTCTTTTACTATTCAGATAATTGCAAAGTTATTGACTATAACGAAAATGTAACTTATAATGTTGTATAATGGCGAGTTGTGTGAGTTCAGGCGACTAGTAAGCAGTTTGTTGATCGGCAGCAAAAAATACATAAGAAGGTAGTTACGAACGTGAGCTATCTTCTTATCATGCAAAGGGGATTAAAATGGAAAAAGAAAAATCGAAAATTAAAAACAGTGAAATAATGGCGTATGCTCTGCCTGGGGCTGTTTCCGCCATGGTGCACCAACCATCGACTCAGTACGGAATGTTGTTTATGACCGAATATCTAGGTATTCCTGCTGCCGCTATGGGCACAGCAATGTTGGTCGCAAAATTGCTCGACTATGTCGTATCCATCTTTGCCGGCAGCATTATTGAGAAAACTCACAGCAAGAAACACGGCAAGTACGCTTTATGGATGAGACTGACCACTTACACGTTATTTTTTGGTTCATTAATGCAGCTCGTCAATACCACAGGGTTCATTTCTTCATCGTTGGGGAGATTACTTATTGTCTCCATCTTTTACTGCACCCTGCACTTTGGCATGAATTTCCGCGCAACATCTCAGGGCGGTATTTTGCAGAGGATGGCGGGTACTTCAATGGAAGACAGAAAACGCCTTAATGCTCGCCAGGCTCAAATCGCTGCTGCTGTTACTATTATCTCAGGGGCGACAACAATTCCCTTGATTCAATTTTTCGGTAAACAATTTGGCGAAGCAAACGGCTATGCTGTGATGGTGCTTACATTTGGTACTGTCTTCTTGCTACTCAGCTACTTTCTGCTTTTCCCAATTATGAAAAAATACGATTTACCCAGAGAGCAAGCCGAGGTTGCCAAAGCCCCTTCTGTCGGTAATATGTTCAAATCCATTATTACCAACAGACAAATGGTCGTGATGTTTTTATTGACGACAGCAACGACTGTCGGATCACAGATCTATACCCCGCTTCTGGCCTATTATTTTAGAGTGGTTACGGGGCAGTTCTCGGTAATGGCCCTGCTTTTGACAATTCGAGGCGTAGTGGGATTTTTGTTCAGCCTTGTCGCACCATCTATCGCCAAGAAAGTTGGCAAGAAGGGCGCGCTGATCTTAGGTTCAGTGCTTACAATCATTTCCTATCTTGGCATGTGGCTTCTTGGGCTCAACTACCTTTGGGCTATGGTCGTCTTTGCCTGCCTGATTCAAGGCGCCATCTCCATTAACGCTTGCTTTAGGGTTAACTATTTCCTTGATTGCGGCGAGTACGGTTACTACGCTACAGGTCAAGACAACAGAACCATGGCGCTGACAGTTATGAACTGGCCGATTAAAATCGGATTTTTAGTCGGTGGCTCTGCGGTGGGCTTCGGTCTGGCTTTGATCGGTTACACTGCCGGTATGGAAATTACGGCGGAATTTGCGAGTAAATTTATGACGTTTATGGGCCTTGTGCCGGCGGCGTTCTCCGTGATCGCCCTTTTCTTAACAATATTTGGCTACAAGCTTACGGACGAACAGGCTGAATTTTATGCCACTGAAAATCATAAAAGAGAAGCTGCTCTTAAGCAAATTTAGTAATGTTACCTTAGCCAACACGATTTTCATAGACCAAACAAAAAGAACCCCAAGTTGGGTTCTTTTTGTTTAATCAAGCTTGGTTGTGCACAAGTGCATGATGGGTGCAGTATTTTTATTTGCAACGTTAGCGATCCCTTTGCTTTTGGCTTGATTTATAATACAATGATAAATAGAATCTTTTCTATGCGCAAGGAGTGAAGGCAATGCCGCAGAAATATACGCTGACAGTCTTTGGTTGTCAAATGAATGAACGAGATGCAGAAACGCTGCGTGGTTTTCTGGATGAACTAGGTTATGTGGAAACAGAAGATACCAGGGAAGCGGATTTAGTTATTATGAATACATGTGCTGTGCGGGAAAAGGCTGAAGCGAAGGTTTTAGGCCGTATCGGCCGTTTAGGACAGTTAAAGGCAGAGCGACCAGAGCTGATGATTGCCATTTGCGGCTGCATGGTGCAGCAGGAAGAGGTAGCTCAGCAGATTAAGGATAATTTTCCTTTTGTCGATTTGATTTTTGGTACCCATAATCTTGCGGCTTTTCCGGAACTTTTGCAAAGAGCCGCAGCAAGTAAGGAAACCGTCTTAGACTTATGGTCAGAGGCTGGTGATGTTGTGGAAGGTCTGCCTGTCAGTCGTCAGGATGGCGTCAAAGCTTGGGTAAACATCAACTATGGCTGTAACAATTTCTGTTCCTATTGTATTGTCCCTTACGTGCGGGGGCGAGAACGCAGCAGAAAGCCGGAGGATATTCTCCAAGAAGTAACTGCCCTAGCAACACGCGGTTATTCAGAAGTAACTTTGCTAGGTCAAAACGTCAATTCATATGGTAAGGATTTAACAGCGGCAATTGATTTTGCTGATTTACTGGCGCGTGTAGACAAAGAAACAGGGATGAAGCGAATTCGTTTTATGACTTCCCATCCCCGCGACTTTAACGAAAAATTAGCCCGCGCCATGGCGGAAGGCCAGAATATTTGTGAGCATCTGCATCTGCCGGTGCAAGCAGGCAGTAATCGCATTTTAAAAATGATGAATCGAGGTTACACGCGGGAACATTATATACAGCTAGTAGAGATGTTTAGACTCTATCTGCCTAATTGTGCCATAACTACGGATATAATTGTGGGCTTTCCCGGTGAAACAGAAGAGGACTTTAGCGATACTTTAGCTCTACTAGAGGAAGTGAGCTATGATGCCGCTTTTACTTTCCTTTATTCACCACGAAGCGGTACACCGGCTGCTGCGATGCCCGGTCAAATACCCAACGAAGTAAAAAAAGAACGTTTTCAGCGTTTGCTGACTTTACAAAATAAACATAGCCTTTACCATAATCAGCAGCTAGTAGGTAAAAAGGTTGAAGTGCTGGTGGAAGGTCCAAGCAAAACAGATGCAGCCGTGTTAACAGGGCGAACCCGTGGCAGCAAAACAGTTAATTTTACAGGGGGAAAAATCGCAAGCGGTACTTTGGTCGAGGTGAAAATTACAGAAGCTAAAACGTGGAGCTTGTTGGGGAGGAACTAGCTTGAAAAAAGAAACACCGATGATTCGTCAATATAGAGAAATTAAAGAAAAAAATCAGGATAAAATTTTACTTTTCCGGGTTGGCGATTTTTATGAGATGTTTTTTGAAGATGCCAAAGTTGGGGCACGAGAACTAGAAATCACGCTGACATCAAGAGACAAAGGAGTGCCTTTAGCCGGCTTTCCCTATCATGCTCTTAACTCATATTTAGGGCGTTTGATTGAACGTGGTTATAAAGTTGCTATCTGTGAACAAGTGGAAGACCCAAAACTTGCCAAGGGGATTGTCAAACGGGAAATCGTTCAGGTTATTACTCCAGGTACGGTGACCGATGCTTCCTTGTTGGATGAAAAAAGCAATAATTATTTAGTTGCAGTTTACCAAGCTCGCGGTGGCATTGGTATTGCCGCTGTTGATATTTCCACCGGTGAGTTGAGACTAGCCCAAGCACGAGGTGAGCAGGCAGCTAAATTCTTACATGATGAGCTCGCCCGTTTACGGCCAGCGGAAATCCTTATTAATGAAAGTGCACAAACAGATGAAGTACTGCAGGAAGCTTTATTACGCCTTGATAATCAGACAATACTCAATCCCTGCCGTGATCAGGACTTTACACCAAAACGGGCCAAGGGAGCGCTGCTGACCCAATTTAATGTGGTCAATTTAGAGAGTTTAGGTTGTGCTGATTTACCATATGCCGTCTCGGCAGCCGGGGCAGCTATTGTCTATTTGCAGGAAACACAGCAAAAGAAGCTCAACCATTTACAAAAACCAGTAATTTATGACCCACACGGCTTTATGGTCCTAGACGCGGTAACACGACGTAATCTGGAGTTAGTGCGTACAATTCGTGAGGAGCAAAAGATTGGTTCATTGCTGTGGGTGCTCGACAAAACTTGTACGGCGTTAGGAGCGCGTTTATTAAAACGCTGGTTGGAACAACCGCTGTTAGATGCAGACGCGATTGAACAACGCTTGAATGCTGTGGAAGAATTCCTTAATAATTTTGCTTTGGCTGAACAATTACCTGAATTACTAGCGCCAGTATATGATTTAGAGCGTCTGTTAAGCCGTGTTCATTGTGAAAGTGCTACGGCAAGAGATTTGGTGGCGCTGCGCACAACACTGCAGGTGATACCAGAACTTTTACATACTTTACAAACTGGGGGGCCTTGTCTGCTGGCTCTGGCCGCAAGAATACCCGATCTGACAGTCTTAACAAGCCGCTTAACCGCCGCCTTAGCTGACGAGCCACCACTTGCACTGAAAGAGGGTAATCTCCTGCGTGATGGTTTTCATCCAGAACTAGATAAATTACGATATGCCATTAGTCATGGCCGTACTGAAATTGTGGAGATGGAGCAGCGTGAGCGGGAACGGACGAAAATTAAATCGCTTAAAATTGGTTATAACAAAGTTTTTGGTTACTATCTGGAAGTTACACGTACTAACACTCACTTGGTACCTGATGATTATACGCGCAAACAAACTTTAGCCAATGCTGAACGTTACATCACTCCAGAACTTAAAGAATATGAAGATACTGTCCTCGGTGCTGAGGAAAAAATATCTGCTCTGGAGTATGAGCTTTTTGTGGGGCTGCGCAACCAAGTAGCCCAATACACCACAGAGATTCAAACCACGGCTGCCGTGTTGGCAGAATTGGATGTTTACCAGTCATTGGCACGCGTAGCCAGAGAGAATCGTTATGTGCGGCCGCAAATAACTGCCGCAGGCAGCATTGAAATCCGCGATGGCCGTCACCCTGTAGTCGAACGAGTCGTGCAGGACGAATTGTTTGTACCCAATGATACAGTTTTAGAACACACTACTCAGCAAGTACTGCTAATCACTGGCCCCAATATGGCCGGTAAATCAACTTATATGCGTCAAACTGCCTTAATTGTCTTAATGGCCCAACTTGGCAGTTTTGTACCGGCGCGCCATGCTGTGATTGGGATAGTCGACCGCATTTTTACCCGTATTGGCGCCGCTGATGACTTGGTTGGCGGACAGAGTACTTTTATGGTTGAAATGAGTGAAGTTGCTAATATTTTAAATAATGCCACTGCTAATAGTCTGGTGATTTTAGATGAAGTAGGGAGAGGGACAAGTACTTTTGATGGCATCAGTATTGCACGTGCTGTGGTTGAATATTTGTGCACGAAACTAAAGGCCTTGACTCTTTTTGCCACCCATTATCATGAACTTACTGATTTAGCTGCTGTTTATCCTACAGTGAAAAACATGGCTACCTCTGTTAAGGAACGGGGCGATGACATCGTCTTTTTACATAAGGTAGTGCCAGGTAATGTAGATCACAGTTATGGCATTCAAGTGGCACGACTTGCTGGTTTACCGGAGAAAGTGCTGCAGCGAGCTCGCCAGGTGCTGAAAACGCTGGAAGCACCAGTGATGACTAAACAGCAGACGGCGGCTGCGGTGGCCGAGACAACTACACAGTTAAGTTTGTTTGCACCCGATCCTGCGCTCGCACAGGCCCTTAATGAGCTTAAAGAAGCTGATCTGATGACCACCAGTCCCATTGAAGCACTGCAGTTGATGCATAGCTTGCAGCAAGCATTAAAAAAGGGGAATCTTGATGGGTAAAATATATTTGCTAGATGAAATTACCGCCAATAAAATAGCAGCGGGAGAAGTTGTGGAGCGGCCAGCGGCTGTAGTCAAAGAATTAGTGGAAAATGCTTTAGATGCCGGCGCTCACCATATTGAGATACAGATTACCGGTGGCGGTCTAGAGTTGATTCGTGTTGTTGATAATGGCAGCGGCATGGCAGCAGAAGATGTATCCCTAGCCTTACAGCGGCATGCCACCAGTAAAATTAAAACTGCCTCTGACCTCGATACTGTACTATCGCTGGGTTTTCGTGGCGAAGCACTACCAAGTATAGCCTCAGTGAGCCGCTTTCGCCTTTTGACGCGTCGAGCAGAGGAACTTACCGGTACCGAATTAATTATACATGGGGGAAAGACTGTACGTCTTGAAGAGGCTGGCAGCCCGGTTGGTACAGAAATTAAAGTAGAGGATTTATTTTATAATACGCCGGCACGTCTTAAGTTTATTAAAAGTGTTGGTTCGGAAACAGCAAAAGTAACAGATACTGTGCAGCGCTTGGCTTTAGCTTGGCCAGAGGTGGCTTTTATTTTGACTGTCAACGGGAAAAATAAGCTAATCACACCAGGCAATGGCCAGCAGGAAGATGCAGCTGCACAAATTTTAGGTCGGCAAAATATGCGACAGATGGTGCCTGTAAAGTGGGTAGGGTCACTGTTAACGCTGCGTGGCTTTGTGTCTAAACCGTCTTTAACGCGAGCGAATCGCAACCTCCAATACTTTTTTGTTAACCGTCGCCCCATACGCTCACCACTGCTGGCTGATGCCCTGCAAACCGCTTATCATACTCTGCTGCCGCGCCACCGTTTTCCAGCTGCAGTGCTCTATCTAGAACTAGATCCCTTAACAGTTGATGTAAATGTTCACCCTACGAAACGTGAGGTGCGCTTTGCCCAAGAACGTGATTTGTACCGCCAATTATTGTCTGGTGTGAAAGAAGCACTAAAAAAGGTGTCGCTAATCGGTGAAATGCGCACACCGCCATTTGCAGCGGCCTGGCAGGAAAGGGCGGCGCATTTTTCACAAGCAGAGCTGACTCCGGGCTTTGTGCAGCGCAAGATGGCAGATAAACCAGCTATGCCGCCCGAACTAGCCTTATTTAATGCTCCTAAACAGGCGATAGATATACCAATTACTCCTCCGGAGTATACAGCTGACGAGGATACCGTTAGTGCCAGCAGAAATAACTTTCCGGCCTTACGTCCCTTAGGGCAATATCTGGCGACTTACATTCTAGCACAGTCAACACCAGGAGATTTGTACCTTATCGATCAACATGCGGCTCATGAGCGTATTCTCTATGATCTGATAAAAAAGGATCTTTCTGCCGGCGAATTACCAGTACAAAGCATTCTGCCGCAGACTTTCGAACTAGATGCTATTTCTGCCGCTCGACTACAAGAGTCGCTAAATATTTTCCTTGATTTAGGATTAGAATTTGAAACATTTGGCAATAATACCTTTATCCTCCGTACAGTTCCTCTATTTTTTAAAGATACTTTATCCCAAGAAGAACTAATGGAGCTATTGACACAGCATAGACTTGAACAAGGCAGTGTGGGAATCTTTGAAAAGGCGATGCAGTTAATGTCCTGTAAAGGTGCCATCAAGGCAAATCATACACTAGATAAGGCAGAAATGGCTACTTTAATCACAAATCTGGCTGCTACCACCGAACCCCATACCTGTCCCCACGGTCGCCCGACAGTGATGATCCTCACGGCACAAACAGTGGCGAAAAACTTCCGGAGGGCATAGCATGCAGAAATTGATTGTGATCGCCGGACCCACTGCAGTTGGGAAATCGGCTGTAGCGCTGGAACTAGCTAAACGACTGCAAAGTGAAATCATTTCTGCTGATTCTGTCCAGGTATATCGTGGTTTAGATATCGGTACCGCTAAACCAAGTGCGGCTGAACAAGCACAGGTACCTCACCACTTACTTAACATTAAAGATCCCCACGAGACATACACCGTGGCCGAATTTCAAAAAGATGCCCGCTTGGCTATAGCTCAAGTACACCAGCGTAGCAAAGTACCCTTATTAGTGGGGGGAACCGGTCTTTATTTACGGGCTGTCGTGTGGGGTTTTGCTTTTAGTGAAAGCGGTATCAATCATGCACTGCGAAAAAAACTACGTAGTATCGCAGAAATTAATGGGCCAGAAGTTCTCCATCACCAACTGCAAGCAGTTGATCCACAAACAGCGCGTCAGCTTCATCCCCATGACTTGCGTCGTGTTATTCGGGCTCTGGAAGTCTATGCACAAAATCGCCGTCCCATCTCTGAACAAGTTGAGAAAACGCCGACCAAACCAGTCTATGATACAGTACAATTTGTGTTGACCAGGTCACGTGAAACTCTTTACGAGCGCATTGAAGCACGAGTGGAGGCCATGATAGAAGCAGGTTTGATACGAGAAGTACAATTTTTACTAGCCACAGGGGTTTCACCTGAGGCTAAAGCAATGCAAAGTTTGGGCTATAAGCAAATAGCGGCATATTTAACTGGACAAATGCCTTTGGTAGAGGCAATTGAACGGATCAAACGTGATACCAGGCGTTTTGCCAAGCGCCAGTTAACATGGTTTAGGCGAGAGAAAGAAATGCACTGGATTAATCTTGATGATCTGCAGTTAAATGAGGTAGTAAAAAATATTTCTAACTCATTGGCAGGAAATTACTTTTAGTTAGAGAATAAAAC
>DASRMS010000094.1:0-1149 GCA_035647835.1 Oscillospiraceae bacterium | reverse complement strand
CTAACATTGCACTTGCTTACAACTACGGACGCAAAGGCGAAGATGGCAACAAGCCGACTCAATGGCTTGAGATTGCTGTGTGGGGAAAGCAGGCGGAAGGGCTAGCTCAGTACTTAACTAAAGGTAAGCAGGTTTATGTTGTAGTTAAAGATGTGCGTGTTGAGACGTTTGCTAAAAATGATGGCACTCAGAGCTTTAAGCTTGTCGGAGATTTGGCAGATATTAAGTTCGCCAGCGACGGCCAGCAGCAACAGCAGCAGAGCTATCCACAGCAGCAAGCTCAGCAGCAACAAGGCGCTACACCCCCGCCTGGTTATGTTGCACCACAACAACAACCCGCTTACCAGCAGCAAGCACCGCAAAATCAGTTTCAGCAAAATGGAGTTATGGACGATGATATCCCTTTTAACTAAGTCCCTTTTAAATGCCGCTTAATCGTGGTAGCCTAGCCTTGGGACGTTAATCGTAAAGGCAGGTCAATATGAAAGAATGTTTTAAATGCAATAAGTCTAAGCCGCTGTCTGAGTTCTATAAGCATGCTCAGATGGCGGACGGCCATGTAAACAAGTGCAAGGAGTGCAATAAGAAAGACGTTAGAGAAAACAGAAAGGCTAAGGTTGAATATTATCGAGAGTACGACAGAGCTAGGGGAAATAGGCAGACTATTGAGGATTTAAGAGCATACAGAGCCGCTTACCCAAAAAAATATAAAGCGCATACGGCAGTTTATAATGCTATACGGACTGGAAAGTTAAATCGTGAAACATCTTGCACCAGATGCGACTTTGTTGGTGACATACATGCTCACCATGATGACTATGCATTTCCTTTGTCTGTGCGGTGGCTTTGTGCTGTATGCCACAAGAAATGGCACACGATTAATGGTGAAGGTAAGAATGCGACATAGCTTTCTTTAATAAAAACTATTGATAGAGCCAGAGTAATAGCAAAAACCAATTAGCCACAACTCACCAGTATGGCTATATTGTAGCTATACATAAGGAGCAGCGTATGAACCACGAAAAGATAGAAACAATAAAGCAAATATCGCTATGCGTGTTAGTGGTAGCAATCCTGCTTGGCTTTCTGCATTACTTAAACGCACCAGAGCGCAAGCGACTGAAGCAAGTGCAAGCTGGTGAACTAATA
>DASRMS010000093.1:0-48481 GCA_035647835.1 Oscillospiraceae bacterium | reverse complement strand
TGTTAATAAAGATTTACTGCAGGTTTTTTATAGATTTTTAGCGAAAGATAACTTATAGTTAGGTTGACGTTACTATTGAGAAACGGAGGTGATCTATTGACGCGAATTCTGCAATTGCTTAGTGTTTTTAGCTGGCGCAGTATTTTAGACATAGTTATTGTCACTTTTGTTTTTTATAAAGCTATTGTTTTAATTCGTGGTACACGAGCGGAGCAGCTCGTTAAAGGGCTGGCGGTATTAGTGATGATTACCGTGGTGAGCAGAGAGTTGGGACTTGCTGCCCTAGATTGGCTTTTGACTAATTTGATGACGCTTTGGATTGTAGCCATCCCCATAGTTTTTCAGCCTGAACTGCGGCGTGCCTTGGAAACTTTAGGCCGGGGAAAAATCTTTGCGCGAAGCAATCAAATTTATGCAGATGTTGATTTTGAATTAATGCTGGAAGAAATCATTAAAGCAATTCAGGTTTTAGTAAAGAAAAGAATTGGTGCTCTTATTATTTTAGAACGTGAAACAGGCTTAAAAGAAATTATAGAAACAGGTATTACAATTGACGGGCACGTTTCTGCGGAACTTTTAATTAATATTTTTATACCACGTAGTCCGTTACATGATGGTGCTTTAATCATTCGCGGCAACCGGATCGCGGCAGCAGGCTGTTTTTTACCGCTTACAGAAAACCCTAATTTAAGTAAAGAATTGGGCACACGCCATCGAGCAGCTCTTGGTGTTTCTGAACAGTCTGATGCTGTATCGATTATTGTGTCCGAAGAAACAGGTGTAGTCTCTTTAACTAACAACGGTAAATTAACGCGCTATCTTGATGATAAAACGCTAAAGCAGATGTTAATTGATTTATGTAAACCACCGTCAAATTCTTTTAACTTTTGGCAGTGGAGGTCGAGCCAATGATGGAACGCATCCTGAAAAACAACATTGTCCTTAAAATTATTGCTTTTTTAATGGCACTACTATTCTGGGCCTATGTTACTGGTGATAATATGTATGAAAATTTACTTACTCGTACGTATAGCGATGTGCCTTTAGCTTGGCTTAATTTGGCTGAGGAACTAGAATTGGTAGAAATGCCGCAAGAAGTACAGGTGGTATTAAGCGGTCCTGCTGACGTCCTAAATAATATTACCCCCCTCAACTTGAAAGCCTTTGTCGATCTACGTGATCTTGCTGCAGGTCAGCATCGGCTTACTCCTACTGCAGAAGTACCTAATAAAGTAAAAGTGCTTTCTTTTAATCCCCAACAAGTGGTGGTGGAGTTAGAAGAGGTGGAATCACCGCACATGCCCGTGGTCCTAGACGTCACGGGGGCACCGGCGAGCGGCTTTATTCGGGGAGAGGCACGTATCAACCCTAGCTCTGTTTTTGTACGCGGCGGTCGGACACGTCTTAATAATGTGGATCGCGTGCGAGTTATTGTGAATATTGATGGTATTGCCCGTGACTGGTCACAAGTAGTACCTGTGCAGGCAGTGGACAGGGCAGGCCAGGTGGTAGAAGGGATAGAAATTAGCCCGAGCATGGTAGAAGTATTTATTCCTATTTCGGAACCTCAAAAAGAAGTTTCAGTAAAAGTTGCTACGGTAGGAAAACCGCCAGCTGGTTACGCGGTACAGCAAATAAAACTAGACCCCACCACTGTAATTATTGAAGGTTCAGCAGAATACTTAACTACCGTTGCTGAACTCAGCACTGAAACTGTCGACCTCAGCAATTTGACTGAAAGCACGACGCTTAATCTGCAGCTGGAGATTCCTCAAGAGGTAAAATTGTTATTTGAAGGCCAGATTAAAGCGGAAATAATAATTACGGCAGAGGTTGACTAGGAAAAAATAGGGTGCTCTATGCGCTATCTTGATCATAGCTACTTAATATCATCAGGCTGGGAGACCAGCCTGATGATGTTGTTAAGGGTGTTCTACACACGGAATCCTCCCCTTAGGCGTATAATGCTAATGGTTTATATGTCAGGCATTAGTGGTTTGTAAATAGGACACAGTTATGCTATACTAAAAAGGCTTTAAAAAGGGGTGACAACATGGGGAAATTGTTTGGTACAGATGGTATTCGTGGCGTAGCAAATAAAGAGCTAACACCAGAGCTGGCGTTTAGAATTGGTCGGATTGGTGCCTATCTTTTGCAGCAGAAAAGCAAAGGCCACAAGGCCTTTTTAATTGCTCGCGATACGCGTGTTTCTGGCCAGATGCTGGAGGGTGCTTTAATTGCGGGCATTACCTCGGCTGGTGTTGATGTGCATGTAGCTGGTGTTATTTCTACACCTGCGGCAGCGTATTTAACAAAGCAGCTAAATGGTTGTGGTGGTGTGATGATTTCTGCTTCCCATAATCCTTATCCTGATAACGGGATTAAGTTTTTTAGTGCTGAGGGCTTCAAGCTGCCTGATGAAGTGGAAGATGAAATTGAAGCATTATATTTCCAAGAAACTGATGACCTGCCGCGCCCAGAAGCTGCTGCTATCGGCCGTGTTTTCCAAGACATAACAGCCGGCGAACGTTATTTGCAGTATGTACTTTCTACAGTATCCTGCCGCTTGGATGGTTATCGAGTAGTGTTGGATTGTGCTAATGGGTCAGCGCACAACTTGGCACCGCAGGCCTTTAGAGCACTTGGTGCAGAAGTGATCGCCTGTTACGATGCTCCTGACGGCATCAATATTAACCACCAGTGCGGTTCTACACATCCTGAAGCTGTTGCTGCTATGGTTCAGATGCACCAAGCAGATTTTGGGTTTACCTTTGATGGAGATGCGGATCGTGTTTTAGCGGTGGACGGTCACGGGCAGCTGCTTGACGGCGATGTAATTATGACCATTTTAGCGCAAGACTTGCAGGAAAAAGGCCAGCTAAAACACAATACTGTTGTTGCTACGGTGATGAGTAATTTAGGCCTAGAGAAAGCCGCACAAGCTCACGGTTTTGAACTTGTCCGCACTAATGTCGGCGACCGCTATGTACTGGAAGCAATGCTGGCTGGGGACTTTAGTTTTGGTGGTGAACAATCGGGTCATATTATTTTGCTGCAGCATAACACCACTGGTGACGGCTTACTCACTGCACTGCTAGTGGCGGCGGTAGCGGCCAAGAAGAAACAGTCATTTGCAGAACTTGCTGCTGCCTACAAACGATATCCGCAAGTTTTAGTAAACTGCCGGGTCGGCAGACGTGATGGTTGGGATAAAAACCCGTGTA
Organism: Oscillospiraceae bacterium; assembly: GCA_035647835.1. Taxonomy (GTDB): domain Bacteria; phylum Bacillota; class Dethiobacteria; order Dethiobacterales; family Dethiobacteraceae; genus UBA9865. The sequence goes on along the minus strand of DASRMS010000093.1, from coordinate 45,257 downwards.
TTAAGGAAGCTGTGGCGCAAACGGAAGCTCAACTGGCCGGCGTTGGCCGCTTGCTTATTCGTCCTTCTGGTACTGAACCGCTAATCCGTGTCATGCTGGAAGGAACAAATGAAGCAGAATTACTGCAGCTGGCTGATGATTTGGTCACCGTTATTCAAGACGAACTGGACTAAGGAGGGATGAAAACCACAAGTGAATATTAGCGCCAGAACACACGAAGAGGTGTTGACGAGGTGGAGGTTGATCGAATATTCGGCGGATGCCTCCCGGTTGAGTCACGACCGATAAAGAGCTTACAAAACCGAGAAGTAATTTTCGGGACAAAGAGCTCGGGTGTCTTTTTAGTGTCTGTAAATTTCTGCTGACAAGAAGCAGAAGAGGTAAAGTGTTGTAGGATAAACCGAGGGAGGTTTAAGATGAGAATATATGTTGTCGATAACTATGAAGAATTGAGTGTTAAAGCTGCCCTAATCGTGGCGGGTCAAGTAGCACTAAAAGCTAATAGCATGCTCGGTCTCTGTACTGGCAGCACGCCAATTGGTATGTATAAAGAGCTAGTTAAAATGCATCAGCAGCAAGCTTTAGACTTTAGCCAAATTATTTCTTTTAATTTGGATGAATATTTCGGACTATCCCCTGAGAGCGAACAGAGTTATCATTACTTCATGCAGGATAATCTTTTTAAGCACCTTAATGTCACACAGGAAAATATCAACATACCCAATGGGCTGGCGGCTAAGACAGACGAGGAATGTCTGCGCTATGAGCAAGCCATTGCACAAGCCGGGGGTTTAGATCTACAGGTATTAGGTATCGGCAGAAACGGCCACATTGGTTTTAATGAGCCGGCTCCTGAATTTATTGGCAATACACACTTGGTGCAGCTAGATGAGGATACCATTTATGCTAACGCTCGATTCTTTGACTCTAGAACAGAGGTGCCTACCCAAGCCATTACCATGGGTATAAAAACAATTATGCAGGCGCAAAAGATACTGCTTTTAGCAAATGGAGCAGGTAAAGCGCAGGCGGTAAAAGATACTATTCTGGGTGAAATAAATCCTCACGTCCCAGCTTCCATCCTGCAGCTGCATGACGACTGCACATTTATTATTGATAAAGAGGCTGCCCAGTATCTTTAAGCAAGAGCTTATCTTCAATCAAGTCCAGGTGCGAACCTGGACTTGATTGTTTCATAATTTTAATGCAGTTCAGCGGGAAAAGTTGTGTGCACCATCCGGCCTCCCTAGCGGCAGATGTGTTATAATGAGAAGAGCATGCTCTATAAAAGTTGTACTACTAAGTTTTAGATTATCAGGAGGGTCTAATGGGTAAAAACATAAAAGTTAAACCAGGCAAAGGACAATCGACAATCGGTTTTTTTGCCGGCCTGGTGTTCTGTGGTATAGGGTTTTTTATCGTGATACCAACAGCGGGGCTGTTTGGCATCTTTTGGACAATAATGGCTGTGATCATTACTGTAGTCAATGGTATTAATGCTTTCACGAATAAAGCAATAGTCTCACATGAAATTATGATTAGTGATGCTCCTGAACTCCAGGTAACAAACAATGAGGAGAGGCTGGAGCCAGAACAGCGCTTACAAGAACTTCAAAATCTGTACGATAAGGGTTTAATCTCAGCGACAGAGTTTCAGCAGAAACGTAAAAACATTATTGACAGCATTTAAATAAAGCAGCCTAAAGGGCTGCTTTATTTAGCAAGCCTAGCATTAGCTGCTGCCAGCGTTAGTCCGTAAATTGAGGCCAGCAGAAAATGAAAAATAAAATCGTTCACATCAATTTCTGTTAATGCTGGTATTTTAGTGGAAATGGTTAGCGTGATGGCCACAAACCAAACAAAAGTGCTCCATAGCCAGCCTTTAAAAAGGTGGTTTTTAATTTTTATGGGGGCGATAAAATATACATACAGTAAGCCAAGCATGGCAGTAAACAGAAAATGTATGACTTGTGCTAACAGTAATTCTAAATCATGATTGCTTTGCCGTCCATAGATCAGCAGTGCCACCCAGTCTGCAGAACGCAATGTATGTTCCTTAACCAGGAGATAGGTCAATTGGTCGGTGATATCCATTACTATCCCAGCGAATAAACCTGCTAGTAATCCCTGCTGTGTTCGGTTGCCTATCTTCACATCACGACACCTCTAGCGCAAATTTCAGCTTTTCCCAGACCTGTGCAAGCAGCTTGTCATATTATATCCAGTGTGCCTGCTTAATAGGCAGTTAAGTCTTGCTTAAAGATTGGTTAACAAAAGTTAAAGTGTAGCCCTTAGAGAAGACTGTGTACCTGTAGAAAGCCGCATAGAGCAGCTGTTTCTGCAAGGCAACTCTGGGAAAATCAGTCAGATTGGTATACAATGAAGGGGAGATCTTCGAAGAAACATAGCCTTATCAAATCATGCGAAGTTTTCTCAATAATAGGCAGAAGATCTTAAAAATATTGCTGGAATGATGATCAGCAAAGGAACTGCCACCCTTAACTTGACAAATCTGTAGGAGAAGGTAAAATTTAAAGGCATAGGGAAATTTTACTACATATAGGAAAGAGGTTTTTACATGACTACAGTAACTCCAACACGGGAAGCAACCTATAACTTACTCACAGAGTATAATAAAAGCGACAGCTTAATTAAACATGCTTTAACTGTGGAAGGTGTAATGGTTCATTTCGCTGAATTATTTAATGAAGATCAGGAAAAATGGGGAATTATAGGCCTCATCCATGATCTTGATTATGAAATGTATCCAGAACAGCACTGCCAGAAAACAGAAGAGATTCTGCGAGCAAACAACTGGCCGGAAGATTATATTCATGCTGTGATCAGCCATGGCTGGAAGCTTTGTACTGAAGTGGAGCCACAAGAACGCATGGAAAAAGTATTATATACTATTGATGAACTAACAGGCTTGATCACCGCTACTGCTTTAATGCGGCCCAGTAAAAGTATCTTTGATACAAACCTAAAATCTGTGAAGAAAAAATGGAAACAAAAGAGTTTTGCTGCAGGCGTAAACAGAGAAGTTGTTGAGGAAGGTGCTAAACTGCTGGGTATGGAGTTAGACGATGTAATGATGGAAACGCTCAAGGGCATGCAAAAGGTAGGAGAAAGTATTGGCTTACAAGGTAATAGTTAAGAGAATATAAGCTAAACAAGCGTTAAATAATGGATTAGTGACAAATTTAGCTGATTAGTACTTAAGATATATTAATGTGAGGAGTAGATTGTATCCATTGGTTACAAATCTACTCCTTTCTGCTCTTAAAGTTCTTGGTGCTTATTTCCAGCAGATCATGACTAGAAAATAATGGGTTGCCATAATAAGGAAGGTACATATGGATGGAGTGTCTATTCTTGCACTTGTGGATATAATCTCTGAAATTATTAAAGTGCCCTTATTGCTGCTGGACAAACAGGGCGAGATTATTTATGCTTCACCTTACTTTAATAATCAAGGCAAGCAAGAGCTACTTTTGCGATTTTATCAAGCGTTTGTGATAAATAGTGGAACCCTGATCTCCAGTCAAGCTGATTTAGATGGTGTTGAGTTTATTTACACTAAAATTAGGATCAAGAAGGAGCCTTTTTATTTATTTACAGGTCATTTTATAAAACCAAAGCAAGAGCAGCAATTGGAAAGCGCTTGTGGCCAAGAAATGGGGCAGCTGCTTTTAACTCATAATCTGTATCCCAATGGGCAAAGACAGCTAACTCAACTGCAAACAATGACTAGTATCCTGGGAGAACTAATTGTCAGAGAGTATCAAATAAAAGAGCTCAGCAGACAATTAAATAGTATGACGACTGAGCAGCTAACAGCCAGCATTGAGGAGTCCTTAATGCATCTGGAGCCGGCCAATAAATTGACACGATTAACGCGCCGTCAACTGGAGGTGTTAAAAAAATTAGCGGAGGCCAAAACAAATCGCCAAATAGCTGCTGAATTACAAATAAGTGAAAAAACAATAAAAGTTCATGTTTCTAATATTCTACATGAATTAGCGGTAAAGGATAGAATGGAAGCTGTATTGTACTACCTAGCAAAAAAATAAGCCGATAGACTTATTTTTTACACTGATTTTGTTAAAAGATACGTCGATGGATGTATTGCTGCAAATGGTATAATTTGGTAGGATAGAGGAAGACAAATACATTACTGTAAATGAGCTGCAATTAAGTAATAAAATTATTGGTGAAATATGTTTAAGCTTATCGAAATATGGGATTAGGCTCTCTTGCAGAACGGGGTGATTTTGATTATATGTACGAAGAGCTGCAGCAAAAGGTGGAAAGAGAACGTCAACGTTTAGCAGCAATAATTAACAGGTTTGGTATCAACCATAATCAGACAATTAAGCAAAGTGAAAAGTTGGATAAATTAATTGTTGACTACTTAAGGGAGACAAATAAATAATAGCCCAGACAACTTAGTGGCCGAAATAACTTTTGCTCCTCCTGGGGGCATTTTTTAATACAAACCTCTTGACAAAGTTCAACTAATATTATATACTACATTACAGTAGTAATGCACTATTGTTGTGGTGATGGAGGGAGTGGTATGAGTGTTACTTAATCCGGACAGTTTGAAACCGATCTATATGCAGATTGCTGAATGGCTGGAGCTGGAAATATTACGTGGCTCCATTGCCAGTGATGAAAAAATCTATTCACAGTACCAGCTAGCAGAGATGTTTAATATTAATCCAGCTACTGCCGCTAAAGGGCTGTCCATGTTGGTCGAGGAAAACCTTTTATACAAGAAACGGGGATTAGGTATGTTCGTTGCGCCACAGGCGAAAGAAAGAATACGTACCAAACGAATTAATGAAAGTTTGCAGCAGCTGGTCTTGGAAGTTGTTGCCGAAGCAGGACGTTTACATGTTCCCCGTGAGGAATTAGTCAGGATGATCGAAATGGCAGAACAAAGTTTTGCAGAGGGGGAATAGTTGTGATTTGTATTGAGAGCGAGAGTCTTGCCAAATCATTTGGCAAGTTTAAAGCTGTTAACAACTTAAGCTTTAGCATAGAAGAAAATAAAATTACCGGACTGGTTGGCAGAAACGGTGCGGGGAAAACCACCCTTTTAAAACTACTGGCCGGCTATCTGCTGCCCAGCTCGGGAGAAGTGCGCGTCTTTGGCCAAACTCCCTTTAATAATTTACATGTCGCTGCCAATCTAATTTTTATTGATGATCAACTGGAACTGCCAGATAATCTTAATTTAGGGGAGACATTAGCAGCCATTGGTCAGTTTTACGCTAACTGGCGGGCAGAATTAGCAAGGGGATTGCTAGATTATTTTTCTCTGCAGCCGCAACAATATTATGCTAATCTTTCTAAAGGCATGAAAAGCAGTTTAAAGATGATTATTGGCATTGCCGCCCGCTGCCCGCTCACCATTTTTGATGAGCCGACTGTGGGCATGGATGTGGCGGTGCGCAAAGATTTTTATCGGGCGCTGCTTAAAGACTTCATGCAGTACCCCCGCACGATTATTTTCTCTAGTCATCTCTTAAGTGAGATTGAGGAGCTGCTTGATGATTTGCTGCTGATTAAAGCTGGTGAAAAGTATTTACACTTACCTCTTGATGAATTAAAAGGCTATGCTGTCGGTTTTACTGGTCAAGCAAGCATTATCAACAAAATGATCACGCCGGAGCAAATACTATATCAACGGCAACTCGGCAAAGACAGTATTTATTTGGTAGCCCGTAACACTTTTAACCAGGAGATATTACAGCAAGCACGTTTACAGGGGGTTGAGATTTCCCCGGTGGCAACTGATGATTTGTCCATCTATCTCACAGCCCAGCATAAAGGAGGAATTGATAATGTCTTTTCACGAACCTAAGCTGCTAGCAGTATGCAAAAAACAATACGCTTATAAGCTCAAAACAAATCTGGGTATCTTTTTTAGTTTAATGATTGTTCAATTGTTGGCGCTGCTGCTATCTTTAAATGGTTCTGCCTCCATGGGAGCCGGGTCTAGTTCGATGGTGATTAATCTTAAACTAATTTCAGGAGATATTATTATTGTATTTACCTTGATCTGGGCCTTCATCATTGGCAATACGGTGGCTGGGAATGCTTGCCGACTAGATTTTTCTTTTGTCTCCACTCGCTTGACCAGTAATCTTGCCAGTGTTTGTCTGTTAGCGACAGCTGCCCTGGTCGGGGGGATTACAGCAACACTTTCCGGAGTATTGTTAAGACTTTTAGTCTATTGGTTTCAAGACGTATATACCAACAACAGCTTGTATCTTGCCCCTTTAACACTACTTAGTGGTAGTTATGTGACAGCACTTTATGCTTTTTTACTATCTGTGCTGGGATATTTTTTTGGCATGCTAACTCAGCGTAATAAAGCCTTAACGATTGTAATACCTGTGCTTTTTTTAGGTTCATTGTTTATAGAAGCCAGGAGGGCTGGAGAGGTGCAGCTTTTAACAACGATCTTTGTGTTTTTTGTACGCGAAACTTCAATGCTCCTTTTTAGCATGAAAGTAGTGTGCGCAGCAGCCTTGCTATTTGCCACAGTGATCCTCTTTACGAACAGAATGGAGGTCAGGCGATGAATAATCTAGGTATACTTATTGTATGGCCGTCAATCTTGATTTTGCTGGGTATTTTTTCAGGCATTGCCCGCACAGCCCGTGTTTCTTTTCGGCAAACTCGGATCACTGTTAGTCTGTATTTAGCTGTGCTGTTGATCTTTACAGGTGCCTTTTATCTTGTCGCTGACGCCAAGGAAGCAGCGTCAGCGCAAGATATACAAGTTGCGGAAGCTGAAGCTGAAGCCATGCAATTGCAGTTTTATGCCGCACTGGAGAAAGGCCGCCTGAGTAAGCTGGAGGGAATACAGATTAACGGATACTGGAATTTTACTTACTACGATGACGTGCTTTATCTCACAACTGCTGCCGACCAGTATTTTGAGCCGCTTGTGGCCATTGAAAGAAAAGAAATCAATGATGGTAAAATTGATGTAACCAGCTATACCACCAGTTTAAAGTTTAAGGGGGATCTGTTGGGTAATTCCCCCAGCGTTAGACGGATAGATAATAAATTGGAATTAACCAATGCAGCACAATTTGAAATGGTTGCCTTTGCCTTTACAAAGGATTGGACGATGCAGCAGTTTAGTGACAGCAGTAACAACTGGCACTGGAATATGAGTTCACTGTTAGGTGCGCAAGCAGTCGTCATTCAAGTGCCCAAAGATTTGCAAGTGGAAGTAGAAGTAGAGCAGGGGCTTAATCTTGTCCCTTAATCACTACTATGGTTAAGCTACATCTAAATGCAGCTATTGTTAAATATTTAACTAGTTATTTATATCTTGTACATTGAATTGTGACAAGATATAATAAATTAAAACACAGAATATTCACAATCGGAGGTATCAGAATGACAGAAGAAAAGAAAGCCAAAGTAAGGATTACCATCCTCAAGAAGACGAAAGTAGAAGATGTTCATAGTGCCTATGCGAAAGAAACTGTACCCGTAGTTTGTGCTAAAGGCGAGGAAGGTTTGAGCTACCTTGCGGTTAATGGTGAAATGCCGGCAGATTTTTGTCCAGGTGCTTGGCGGGGTCTGGCTGCAACTGTAGAGCTGTTGGCTGCGGGAGGCACCAGTCCTTATACCAGAGAAGAGGGTATTGCTATCTCCAGCTGCAACGATGGGCTGCATCCTGTTATATTTAAATTAGAAAGAGTGGCTAGCTAAACATAATAATAACCTCGTGCAGAAATAAGAGCCGCTGCCGAGGTTATTTTTAACTTAAATCGGTATAGAATGCTAAAAGAACTGCAAAATCTGTCGCTGTCAGGAGGAGGGTGCCAAGATGTTGGTTACAACAACCCCTATTATTGAGGGTCGTAAAATTCTGGAGTATCGCGGGATTATGTTTGGGGAGGTAATTTCCGGAGTTGACTTTATTAAAGACTTTTCCGCCGGCTTGCGTAATTTTTTTGGTGGGCGTGCCGGTGCCTATGAAGGGGAATTAATTGAGGCCAGGGAAATGGCAATTGAAGAGATGGTTAAACGAGCAGCAGCGGTTGGCGCCAATGCTGTAGTCGGCGTAGATATTGATTATGAGGTGCTGGGTCAGGGTGGCAATATGTTAATGGTTACAGCCTCTGGTACCGCTGTAGTGATAGAGTAATTAATGGTATCGAAGAAAGGAGCGGATTTAGTGAAGAATATTCTCACTCGCCGGAGTATCCGCAAATTTACAGAACAAGGACTGACAACTGAACAGCTTACCGCGCTGCTGGGGGCAGCCATGTCTGCCCCCACGGGTCGGAATGCTCGTCCCTGGCAATTTATTGTTGTGCGGGAGCGGGCAATACTAGCTGGTATGCGGGACTGTGCTCCGAATACTGCCGTCTTAGCAGGGGCTCCGGCGGCTATCGTGGTTTGTGGTGATTTAGAGAAAGAGTTGGTCCCCGGATTATGGGTTCAGGATTGTGCTGCGGCCACGGAAAACTTGCTTTTAGCGGCTCATGCCAGCGGGTTGGGTGCTGTTTGGCTAAGTATTTATCCCAATGACGAAAAAGTAGGCAAATTACGTACATATCTGGGAATGCCAGAACATGTTATCCCCCTTGCTGTGGTAGCTCTGGGTTATCCCGCAGAAGAAAAAGCAGTGGGAGATCGTTATGACCCGCAATGTGTTCATTATGACCGCTGGGAATTATAGAGGATAAAGGATGTGGCTGTGTGTCACATCTTTTATTTTACTGTCTGGCAAGCAAAAATAAAGACTGCAAGCTTATTTAAAGCTTGCAGCCTGCAGAAAGTGGCATAAATACTCTAGATTAACCCAAAATAGAACAAGGAACTACTATCGTAAGCTAAGAAGGGTGGAGATGATGCGAAAGCTAGTATGGGTACTTGTCTTGTTACTGCTATTGTGTGGATGTGCGCAAAATAAGGAATCACCACCGATAGAGCCCGAGGAAATTACCGCTAATGTGACATTGTACTACGGTGATGCCAATAATGAGAAGTTAGTAAGTGAAGAAAGGCAGATTACCTTTCAAGAGGAAGAAGACCGCTACAAAGCAGCGCTGCAGGCGCTCATTGCTGGCCCTGAAACAGCAGGTTTTACCAGGAATATACCTGCAGGGACAAAAGTCTATGGAACAATGCGTCAGGATAACGCATTGCTAGTTAATTTAACAGAGCACTTTCTTTCCTTTGGGGGGAGTGTGGCTGAAATTATCGCCGTTGCTTCCGTTGTCAATACTTTAACTGAGTCCGCAGAGATTGAGAAAGTTAAGATCCTGATAGAAGGCAGCGAGCTCATTGGACCTAGTGGTGAGGCGCGGGGATTCATGACGCATTTTACCGCAGATGGTGGTTCACCGACTGCGGAAGAAGAAGTAACCCTTTACTTTGCTAATCCTCAAGCGACAGCCTTGATCCCAGAAAAGCGTACGCTTAGTTTTGCCTTATCTGCTGATTTAGCTGACCGCTTACGGATAGTGTTGGCAGAGTTGATTCGTGGCCCTCAAGGAAACAATTTAGCGCCGACTATTCCTGCAGAAGTACAGGTACACTCTGTGAGCATGCAAGATGGCATTGCTGTAGTTGATTTTTCCCCGGAAATGCATACTAAACACAGCGGTGGTGCCGCCGGGGAAACAATGACTATTACCTCGATTGTCAACACTTTGACAGAGTTTGAAGGGGTAGATTTAGTGGCCATTACGGTAGACGGTAAGCCCTTAAATATTGAGCATGTAATTTTAGACGCCCCTGTGGAACGTAATGAAGAAATTGTCGAGGAGCAAAGTGAATAGGTGAGAGTTAGCCAGGCCACTTTAACTTGGCCTGGCTCTTCTTGTCCTGGTGAAAAACAGTATAGTGCTTGCATAATTCCCTTTAATGTCCGGGGAATTTTTGTTATAGTGTGATTATAGAAAAAGTTCGTAGGTACCTTTTCTGCGTAATTACGCTTGTGGGGAGCTGTAGGAAGCAGTCATAAAAAAAGGAGGTGTAAAACAATGCTGCGCAAAGTCTTATTGTTTTTCTTAATTGCTTTGTTAATAGTTGGTGGAGGCATGTTTTTTGCTTTTTGGCGAGGGATACAGCAGATTAATGATTTCGTCTTTGCAGATGTTAACCTAGCTAACATTGCTGATGGTGTTTATCAAGGTGACGTGGCCGCCGGTCCTATTCAAGTAATAGTTGATGTTATTGTGCAAGATGCTCAGATCGCTGAGATTAAGCTTATTAAGCATGATCATGGTAAAGGTGAGGCAGCGGAAAGTATTGTCGATGAGATTATCACACAACAATCATTACAGGTTGATACGGTGTCCGGAGCAACCTATAGCAGTAGAGTAATTCTGAAAGCTGTAGAAAGTGCACTCTTACATTAATAGACTGCCCCTTAAACAAACAAAACGCCTGACAGGCTCATTACCGTCAGGCGTTTTCACGCGGAGAGAAATCAAACAACACCACTTCGCTTACAAGCCAGAATTAAGCAGCATTTTTCTGCGTACGCTAAAGATGGTCATCTTCGCAGCGAGAAGAGTGTCAGTGTAATGTTGGAAAAATGTAGAGTGTTTTGTTATACTTAAGAGCAATGGCAGTACTTCGCAGTTAGCGAAGCGCAGATAACCAGGATAAAATACAGACGAAACCCTGGCAGGCCATTATCAATAAATGATGCAGAGATGGCTTTGTAGAAGAGGTCACACAATCAAGGTAAAGGAGTAGGTAATGGCGAAAATTGAACTAATTGCAACTGCGGCTTTCGGTTTAGAAGCAATTGTGGCTAAAGAATTAAAAGCATTAGGGTATCGAGATCAAATGGTAGAAAACGGTCGGGTGACCTTTTATGGCGATGAGGAAGCAATTTGTCGCACAAACTTGTGGCTGCGCTCAGCTGACCGGGTGTTAGTTAAAGTTGGTGAATTTATAGCCACTACATTTGAGCAACTATTTGAACAGACGAAAGCTTTGCCGTGGCAGGAGTGGCTGCCGCAAGATGCAGAATTTCCAGTAGATGGTAAATCGATTAAATCAAAACTGTTTAGTGTTTCTGACTGTCAGGCAATCGTCAAGAAAGCAATTGTGGAAAAGCTAAAACAAAACTATCAGCAGACTTGGTTTGAGGAAACGGGACCTAAATATAAAGTTGAAGTGGCTTTGCTAAAAGACCGGGCTACTCTGACCATAGATACTAGTGGTGCGGGCTTACATAAAAGAGGCTACCGTGAACTAACCGCTAAAGCACCCTTACGAGAAACTTTAGCGGCTGCTTTGGTACGTCTTAGTAAATGGCCGGCTGATCGCGTACTGGCTGACCCTCTCTGTGGTTCGGGTACCATCCCTATTGAAGCTGCTCTGTTGGGCCTAAATATCGCACCAGGTTTAAAGCGGCATTTTAGTGCCGAAAAGTGGCCTAATATTCCTCACCATTTGTGGCAGACTGCCCGTACTGAGGCACAGGACCTGATCGTCAGAGACCGCACTCTGCGTATTTTAGGTACAGACCATGATGATCAAGTGTTAAGTTTAGCCCGCCACCATGCCCGTAAAGCAGGTGTGGAAAGTCACATTCATTTTCAGAGGTTAGCACTGACTGATTTTCGTTCTCGTTTTGATTACGGCTATGTAATCTGCAACCCCCCCTACGGCGAACGTTTAGGAGATGTACAGGAAGCAGAAGCATTATACCGTGAAATGGGGCAGGTTTTTGGCCAATTACCTACTTGGTCTTTCTTTGTCATTACCTCGCATAAAGGTTTTGAAAAAATCTTTGGCCGTCCGGCCAATAAAAAGCGCAAACTCTATAACGGCCGTATTGAATGTCATTATTATCAATACCACGGACCTAACCCGCCCAAGCAGCGAGACTAAAATTATCAGAGGAGAATCTAGGCATGTATAAACATATTTTATTTGATTTAGACGGCACCTTAACTGATCCGGCAGCAGGCATTATCAGCTCCCTGCGTCATGCTTTGGCGCAGATGGGCGTGGATGAAGAAGACGAAGAAAAATTTCGTCTTTTTATTGGCCCGCCGCTGAAGGATTCTTTCCGCACCATGTATGCCTTCAGTGAAGAACAAGTAGATCAAGCAATCGCTATTTATCGTGAGCATCATGGTGTCAGTGGTCTGTATGAAAATAAAGTTTTTCCCGGCATCAGGGAGATGTTGGCTGATTTACGTGCTGACGGCAGAAAATTATATGTGGCTACCACCAAAATGACGGCCTTTGCAGAACTTATCTTAAAACATTTTGCACTGGACACCTACTTTACAAAAATTGTCGGCGGTCATCCTGACGGTACGCGCACCGCGAAAGCAGAAATTATTGCTGACATCTTACAGGATATCCCTCAAGCAGAACGCCAAGCTGTGGTGATGGTAGGAGACCGCATGTTTGATGTGGTTGGTGCTAATGCTCAGGGCATTGATGCCATTGCTGTGACCTACGGTTATGGTCAGGAGGAGGAGCTGCAGGCAGAAAACCCTACACATATCGCTCATTCCGTTGCCGAACTGGTCACCATCTTGCGTCAGGTTTAGCCTAAGCTCAGTGCAACGATTTTGACTGTTTGCGGTTATCTTTTGCTTTACTACGCATCAATTTTTGAGGGAGAGGGTTTTTAGTGTATGATATTGCCATTATCGGCGCGGGACCGGCAGGTTCAACGCTGGCTCGTTTACTGGCTGCTAAATATCGGGTGTTATTAGTTGAAAGGCGGAACTTACTTGTTCCAGTGCAGGCCGCCGCCGGTACTAAAGCCTGTGGCGGCCTTTTAGCTCCTGATGCGCAGAAAGTTTTGGGCATGATGAGTTTAGCTTTGCCCCAAGAGGTGATTGTGGGCCCGCAAATTTTTGTTGTTCGTACTATTGATTTGCAGCAGGGCCGGGAACGTTATTATCAGCGGTTTTATATTAATCTTGACCGGACAAAATTTGATCACTGGTTATTTTCTTTAGTGCCTGCAACTGTTGAGGTGCGTGCTGACGCCCTGTGTAAGGACATTCAACAGGAAGACAACCACATTACTCTAGATTTGCTGCAGCAGGGAAAACATTATCAAGAGAAAGCACGTTTAGTGATCGGCGCAGATGGTGCCGGCTCCCTTGTCAGAAGAAAGTTTTTTCCTAATGACCAAAAACTAGTAATTTATAGTGCTATCCAAGAATGGTTTAGTGTGAAAGAGGCTTCTCCTTACTTTTCCGTCTTTTTTGATAGTGAGCTAATGGATTTCTATGGCTGGTCTATTCCTAAAGAAGACTCTTTGCTTGTTGGGGCAGCCTTGAGACCCCGCCAGCAGACAGTAGAGAGATTTAAGCAGCTTAAAGCCAAACTTGTTGCTTATGGCTACCCTTTGCAAACGGCGCAAAAAAAAGAAGGAGCTCTCATTGTCCGCCCCCGGCATGCTCCCCGTTTAGTTGCCCTCCCACCGGGAGTTGCCTTAATTGGCGAAGCCGCTGGTTGGATTAGTCCCAGTTCTGCTGAAGGTTTTAGCTATGCCTTTCGTAGTGCGTTAGCTGCAGCCAAAAGTCTGGCACCCGGTCTCGACGGTTTTGTGGCTCGTTACCAGAGGGAAACTGCAGTTTTAAGGCGCAACATTGTCTTAAAAAATTTAAAATTACCCTTTATGTATCATCCTTGGCTGCGTGGTGCGGTAATGAGTTCAGGCCTGGCAGCAGTAGATGTAATGAAAAATGAAGAGCTTAAATCGTGAATTTTGTAGTTAATTTTAAAAAAACTTAACTTTCTTGCTGAATTATGTAAAGAAACAGTAACATAATAAAGGCTTATTTCTGGTATGATGAAGTGAGACATGCCAAAAGGAGCTCAATTATGAAAATACGTAGTGTCTTGCTACTAGTTTTAATTTTATTACTTTCAGGATGCGGGACAGAAGCTGATCTCGAACCTGTTGTTGAGAATTTCGAACCTGCTGATAAAATTGTCAGTCTGGTCGATGTTGATTTTACCACGGTGCCTGACTTCACCTATCATATTTTATTAGAAGAAAAGATGAGTCCCAATAAAAAACAATTCATACGTCGCTACGTAAGATATAATGGTATAAAAAATACAGCAACTGAGGTATTGCAAGAAGTTGCTTTGCCTGAACGCCAACATGATGTTAACGGGGCTAAAAACTGGCTGCAAGAAAATGACCCGGATAAGCTTGTGGTATATTGCCAAACCTACTTAAGCGATAGTGTGCAAGCCCAGTGGGAAGACTCAGACTATGATTTTTACATAGAAGAAGCACAACTGATTTCCCTCGAAGGGTTAAAAAAACTTGGCGCAATTTCTCGTCTCAATGAAATATTTGTGATCAACAAAAAGCCGGAGGAGATGGTCGAGTTAATTGAGGCAGTGGAGGCAGATTTCCTTAAGCCTGCGCCTAATCTCTTGATAGAACGTGAATTAGAGGCTTTGCCACGTTCATTTTCCTATCAGCTTCAGCTGCAGCTGGGTACTGAACCTACGAAGAAACCCTCAACAATTCTTTGCACAGCTAAGATTATCTTGATGTACCAAATTGATGAATTAGGCAATCCTATAGAGCTTAATTTCGAAGCTTCTTTTGAGGATCATACTAAGCAGGGGAGCCAGAGTTGGCTGCCAGGGACCAATCAAGTTGGTATATTTATGGTAGAAATGCGTAATTCCTTAATTTCACGACTTGATCTTTTCGGCGTAACGCCCTATAATCCAACATTAGCTTATGCCAACGTTACGCTCAATTACGAAGGAATTGCTCATGACAATCTACTTACAGAAAGGATTTATATCCCTTAAACACAATACATGCAAATGTAGATACTAGCCGCGGCGGCTAGTATTTTTTTGAGGAATTAGCAGCAAAGGATAGGGTGGGCGTTTCTGCGGGGAGAGCGTTTTTAAAGAAAAAGGAATTATCTATCCGCATGTCGAAACTAAAAAGTACTCACTATGCGGATAAGGAGCAGTGGAGAATTTGACAAAACTCTCAATGGAGTCGCCATATCTTAAAATTATTGCTGCTGTTTTGCTTGCTGCTGCCCTGATTGGTCTCAGCTTTCGTAATTATTTACTATTTCATACCGTAGTAGAGATTTTTAGCATTCTGGTCAGTTTTGGTATTGCGGCCATTGCTATGCATACCAGCAGGATCTCCTATAAGAATGATCATTTACTAAATTTTTTAGGCTTTATTTATTTTTTTGTTGCTGTTTTTGACCTCATGCACACTTTGGCCTATCAAGGGATGGGTGTCTTCGCGGGTGATACGGCAAATTTGGCTACGCAACTATGGATTATTCCCCGTTTTTTTGAAGCGTTTGCCTTGTTACTGTCAGCAGCGCTATTATCTAAAGCACTTACAACCCCTAAAGTATTGATCCCCATCGCCCTGCTGGCCATCTCTTTATTCGTGATGGTCTTTACAGGCTATTTCCCAGCTTGTTTTATCCCCGGTGTTGGCTTGACAACATTTAAAATAGTTAGCGAATATCTAATTGTTTTCATAATTTTATTAGCGATTGGTTTTCTCATTAAGAATGGACGCCGTTTAGATCGTGATTTGTATCAATATTTGCTGTTAGCTTGTTTGGCTACAGTATTTGCGGAGATCTCTTTTACCTTTTATAGCTCGGTTTACGGCCTCGCCAATATGGTCGGTCATTTATGGAAGCTGCTGTCATACTACTTTATTTACACAGTTATTATCCGTAAAAAACTTCTCGGTCCTTATGACACGATTAAAGATCTTTATCAAAACATGGAGCGTAAAGTGGCGACACGTACACGGGAGCTGGAAGCAGCAAATTTACGGCTACGCGAAGGCCAAAGGGTATTAACCCAGCTAAATCAAAAATTAAGCGAAACGAACCGCCTTAAAAGCGAGTTTCTGGCGACAATTACGCATGAACTAAGAACGCCCTTGACCTCAATTGTAGCTTTTTGTGAACTGCTGCTTGACGAAACAGCAGGACCAATTAATGAGGAGCAGCGGGAGAATCTTTTAGATATCCAAATTGGTTCTCAACAGTTAATGATTTTAATCAGTGATATTCTAGATATGGCTAAATACGAAGCAGGTCATTTACGCTTAGAACCCGAAAATCTTGACTTGAATGACGTCTTGTACATTGTGCGGCGTACCATGGTGCCTGTAGCAGCCCAGCAGAATATCACGCTAGAAGTACAAAAAGCAGAGCTGCCTTTAGTTTATGCCGATCCCGAACGAATTCGGCAAATGATTATTAACATCATCTCCAACGCCATTAAGTTTACCAAGGAAGGCGGTCGGGTTACTGTTTTTACCACAGCAGAAGATGCCAGAGCAGCCATCCATATCGAAGATACCGGTGAAGGTATCGCCCCAGAACTATTACCTCATATTTTTGAGAAGTTTCGCCAGGGTGATTCCTCACTTAAAAGGCGTCGTAATGGTACCGGTTTAGGGTTAGCGTTAGTTAAGACTTTAGCGGAACTGCAATCGGGCAATGTTTCTGTACAAAGTGAGATTGGTATAGGTACAAAGTTCTCGATTTATATACCATTTTCCAGAACTGATCAAGGAGGCGACAATGATGAGCAAAGTTACTAAAATCCTCGTGGTGGATGACGAGCCCAAAATTAGACGGATTGTCCAACAGAGTTTACGTCAGGATGCCTATCGCGTGATACATGCGGCTGATGGACGTGAGGGCTTGCAAAAGGTGGCAGATGAGCATCCAGATTTAATTGTACTTGACTTAATGATGCCTGAAATGGATGGTTTTGAGGTTTGTAAGGCCCTGCGCAGCCGTGGCGATAATACCCCAGTGATTATTCTTTCGGCCAAAGATGAATTGGAAGATAAGGCCCAAGGCTTCAATTTAGGTGTAGATGATTATGTAACCAAGCCTTTTAGTCCCTCAGAATTAGCACTGCGCGTGAAGGCTGTTTTGCGTCGTGTTGCCGGTGAGGAACTGGCACCACGCCTCAAAGAAGGGACGTTTGATGACGGTCGCCTTTCTATTAACAGTAAAACACGTGAGGTAGCACTCAAGGGCGAACATGTTTACCTCACGGCCAAGGAATTTGACTTGTTGTGGGTCCTTGCTAATAATCCTGGTGTTGTATATAGTCGTGATCAACTGTTAGATTTGGTGTGGGGAAATGAATATTTTGGTGATACTGGCACGGTTACCGTGTTAATTAGGCGTATTCGGGAAAAAATAGAAAAAGACCCCGCTAATCCTACCTATTTGCGTACGGTATGGGGTATTGGTTATAAATTTGAAACAGTATTATGAGAAAAGATATAAAGGATAAATGATTAGATGAACAAAGAATCATTGGCCTTGCATACTGGTGTAGATATTATTGAAATTGAGCGGGTGGCTCGTGCTTATCGGCGGCGCCCGCAACTTTTTTTGCAGCGCTTTTTTACAGCGCAGGAACAAGAGCAGCTTGCCGCGCGGTCCTATGGAGCACGGCATTTGGCCGCTCGCTTTGCGGCCAAAGAAGCTGTTTTTAAACTGTTAGGCTGCGGTCTGGGCAGTATTGCCTGGACTGATGTGGAGATTATTTCTTTACCTAGCGGCCAACCAACTGTTTGCCTGCGGGGACGAGCAAAGCTGCGCGCAGCAAAGCTATCGCTGCACTCGATTGCCCTTTCTTTAAGTCATAGCCGCAACTATGCTGTAGCGCAAGCCGTAGCCCTCGCGATGACCAAATAAGAATTTAGAAAAAATATGCTTGGCTACTTGACTAGCGCTACCAATTTTGCTACTCTTAAAGCAGAGTAATTTAATCAGGATTAGTAGGTGGAGTACTTATGAAAGTTTCAGCTAAAGGTAAATATGGAGTACGTGCGATGGCTATTTTAGCATTAGAGTTCCACGAAGGACCTGTACCCTTACGTGAAATTGCAGAACGCGAAGATATTTCCTTTCAATTTTTAGAGCAGATATTTCAGCCATTACGCCGAGCCGGCCTGATTGATTCGGTACGTGGCGCCAAAGGTGGTTATGTTCTGGCAAAAGCACCTGATAAAGTCAAAGTGGGTGATGTGCTGCGAGCGCTTGAAGGGCCGATTGCACCCGTAGAATGTGTGATTGAAGGCAACAATAATGCTTGTGGCCGTAGTGCGGCTTGCTTAACACGAGTAGTCTGGGAGCGTTTACGAGATTCTATGTCTGAAGTGTTAGATGATATTACTCTGGCTGACGTAATCAAGATGTCGGCAGAATAAACACAGGAGGCAACTGATGCGAAAAGTGTATTTAGATCATGCCGCAACGACTCCAGTGCACGAAGAAGTCTTTGCAGCAATGAAACCGTATTTAACGGAACATTTCGGTAACCCCTCCAGCGTCTATGCGATTGGTCGCGAAGCACGAAAAGCGGTCGATGAAGCACGGGAAAAGGCGGCCACCGCCTTAGGCGCTGACCCGCAAGAAATTATTTTTACTTCTGGCGCCACAGAGTCTAATAATCTAGCTATTCGCGGGATTGCGCGGGCGCAGCAGCATAAAGGCAAGCATATCATTACCAGTGCTGTCGAACACCATGCGGTGCTGGATACTTGTTTAGCACTGCAAAAGGAAGGTTTTGAAGTTACTATTCTGCCTGTAGATGAGTATGGTCTGGTCAGCAAAAAAGATGTGACAGAAGCGCTGCAAGAGCAAACTATTTTAGTCACTGTCATGATGGCCAATAATGAAGTAGGGACAATTCTGCCCGTAGCAGAGATCGGCAAGCTTTGTCGGGAGCGCGGCATTGTTTTTCATACTGATGCTGTGCAGGCGGTTGGCAAGCTGCCCATCGATGTTAAGGAGCTGCAAGTTGATCTTTTATCACTTTCGGCGCATAAATTTTACGGACCAAAGGGTATTGGTGCATTATATGTGCGTAAAGGGACAGGTTTGAATATCTATAGTTTTGGCGGTGCGCAAGAGCGCAAACTTAGACCCGGCACGGAAAATGTGCCTGGTATTGTCGGTCTAGGCAGAGCAATAGAATTAGCTGTAAGCAAGATGGCAGAAAAAAATAAGCGTGTACAATGCTTACGGGACAAATTAAAAGCGGGAGTTCTAGCCATTGAAGATACGAGGCTGAATGGCCACCCTGAACAACGCCTGCCAGGTAATCTAAATGTCTCGATTCTATATGTAGAAGGCGAGTCTCTCATCTTAAGTCTTGACCTGAAAGGAATCGCTGTCTCCAGTGGTTCGGCCTGCACCTCTGGCTCACTTGATCCTTCACATGTATTAATGGCTATGGGTTTAGACCATCAGACAGCCCACGGTTCATTACGTTTCACTTTAGGTGACGATAATACAGAGGAAGAAATTGATTATGTCTTAGAAGTTCTACCAGAAATTGTTGCACGACTACGTTCTATGTCACCTGTGTATGCAGGCAAAAAGTAAAACTCGGGGGTAAGAGCAATGTATACAGAACAAGTAATGGATCATTTCACAAATCCGCGTAATGTCGGGGAAATTGAAAACGCAAGCGGTGTTGGGGAAGTGGGGAATATGAAATGTGGCGACATCATGCGTATTTACTTAAAAGTAAATGAGCAGGATGTGATCGAGGAAATAAAATTTCGGACATTTGGCTGTGGTGCTGCTATTGCTACCAGCAGTAAAATCACAGAAATGGTTAAGGGTAAAACTATTACAGAAGCATTGAAAATTACTAATAAGCAAGTGGCGGAGGAGTTGGGAGGCTTGCCGCAGCCTAAAATGCACTGTTCCAACCTAGCTGCCGATGCTTTGAGGCAAGCCATAAAAAATTATCAACAGCAGACTGATAAGCACAAGTAAAAAAAGAGAGGAGAATGTAAATGCATCCATTAGAGTTGGCAGAACAGCTGGGGGAATCTATTCTAGCTTCAGATGAATACCAAAGCTTTACACATGCGCAAGAGATCATGGAGCAAAGCGACGCTGCCGTGTCGTTAATCGAAAACTTTCAAGCACAACAACTAGCCCTGAATAATAAGCAAAGTCAAGGGCAGAGCATTACACCAGAATTAGTAGAGGAGCTGCAGACGCTGCAGCGTCAGATGGTAGAGAATCAGGAGATTAAGGCATATTTAATTGCACGCCAGAAAGTGGACAGTCTTTTAGCTGCTGTCAATGAAACCATAGCTCGGATAACTGGCATGGAAACGGGACGAAGTGGTGGTTGTGGAGATTGCAGCGGTGACTGTGGTTAAGAAAAAGGCGCATTTACTGCGCCTTTTTTCTGATTCAGGGGACGGTTCCTTGTCACGCTCCCCGCACACAACCGCAAGCGTTAACATCATTACAGGATATGAGGATAAAGAGGTGGGTGAGATGAATGTGGTGACGGCGGCAGAAATGCGGGCGATAGATCAAAAGGCTATTGCTGAGTATGGTATCCCAGGGATTGTGCTCATGGAAAATGCCGGTCTGCGTCTAGTGGAGGCAATCCGCCAAGGCCAGTATGGGGAAAGAATCATGATTATAGCCGGCTGTGGCAATAATGGTGGTGATGGTTTTGTGGCGGCGCGGCATTTGTCAGCGGAAAAAGATGTCTCTGTCTGGATAACTGCTCACCCTGAGGAATATAGTGGCGATGCTTTGCTTAACCTAAAGATATTAGAAAAGCTAGGCATGACAGTACATTGTTTACGTGACAAAACGGTGTGGCGAGATTTTTCTCTAGCGCTGCCAAGAGCAAATTTAGTCGTTGACGCTATTTTTGGCACTGGGCTGTCTCGTCCCCTTGATGAGTTTTATCAACAGCTAATTCAGCAGCTTAACGAGTGTGCGTCGGCGGTGATGGCAGTTGATCTGCCTTCAGGTATTAATGCCGATACCGGTCATGATTTAGGTGCCGCGGTACGAGCAGACGTTACTGTGACTTTTGCCTTGCCAAAGTTAGGGCACTTCTTATATCCGGGAGCAGCTAAAAGAGGGCGTTTGCAGGTGGTAAACATCGGGATTCCGCCTGCCCTGTTAAGCGGTTACAGCCACACTTTATTAACAAGCACAACAGTACATCTGCCGGAAAGAGAAGCAAACAGCCACAAAGGTACTTTTGGTACAGTTCTGCTAGTGGCAGGTTCACCAGGCTTTTCTGGGGCTGCGGTGCTCTCCGCTGCTGCTGCGCTGCGTGGCGGCTGCGGTCTGGTGCAGTTAGCTATACCCCGCTCTATTCACTCCATGGTGGCTGCGCAAGCAGTGGAGGCAATTACCGTATCGCTTCCCGTTGATCAGACGGGTCAGCTGCAGGCGACAGCATTAACTATGCTGCAGGAAAAGTGGCCGCAGTGCCATGCTGTGGCCATCGGACCAGGCTTGACACAGCGTGAGCAATTACTGCCCTTGCTAGCGGGGTTACTGAAGGAATGCAATTTACCAGTAGTGCTCGATGCTGATGCCTTGAATTTGTTGACTCTAGCCCCTGAACTTTTGCGCGAACGTCAGGCTCCCACGATCCTAACACCACATCCCGGCGAAGCTGCCCGTTTGTTAGGGCAAACTACACAAGAGGTGCAAACAGACCGTTTGGCGGCAGCACAATATTTAGCAAAACATTTTCGGAGTACTGTTGTCTTAAAAGGTGCGCATACTATAGTAGCAGACCCTGATGGGGCAGCAGCGATCAACAGTAGTGGCAATAATGGTATGGCTACTGCTGGCAGTGGTGATGTGTTGACTGGTCTGCTGGTCTCTTTAGTGGCGCAGGGTCTCCCAGCAGCACAAGCAGCACGGCTAGCAGTTTATTGGCATGGTTTAGCTGGTGATTTGGCAGCACATGCTCTTGGTAAGGCTTCACTTGTGGCTCGAGATTTGCTTGACTATCTTCCCCAGGCATATCTGGAAATTAGCAAAATAGATATATAAAAGAGGAGTGCAGCGATGAGCATCAAGGAAATTATGACAAGCGAAGTAATTGCTGTGACGCAAGAAACAACTGTGGACGAAGCCGCGCGATTATTGCTGGAGCACAAAATCAGTGGCTTACCAGTTGTTGATGAACAACAGCAGGTGGTAGGAATGGTTACAGAAGCAGATTTGATTTATCAAGCGAAAGAACTGCATACTCCTGCTTTTACGGAAATATTAGGAGGAGTAATTTTCCTCGAGGATCCAGACAATTTTAAAAAACAATTACAGAAAATGTCTGGTTACCGAGTAGCAGATGTGATGACTACTCCCGTTTTTACCGTAGCAGCAGATGCCTCTAAAGAAGAAGTTGCCACGATGATGGTGGAGCAGGGAATTAACCGGGTGCCTGTTGTGGGAACTGATGGGCGCTTGCAGGGGATTGTTAGTCGTCAGGATCTGTTGAGTGCCATGTTTTAAACAAGAAGGGTCGGAACTGTTCCCAGTAGTGTTTTTGCTGAGCTAATGATAATCTTTGGGGTAAAGGGGCGAGCGGATTGATTAAAAGGTCTTTAGCGGGCTTACTAGTGCTAACCTTACTCTTAAGTGGCTGTGCTGTTACCAGTGAGAAATTACTTACGCAGATAGAAAAAAGAGTGGAGAAGCTAGATGGTTTTTATGCTGAGTTGGAGGTGTTGGTTTTTAGCTTGGGGGGTGAGCAATCCTACCAAGTAAAGCAGTGGCAGACGGCAGACAACCGGTGGCGAGTGGAGGTAAAGGCAGCGGCAGAAGCTCAACATTTTATCTGTGATGGTCAGCAGATTTGGGTCTACCAGCCAGGGTTAGGTGATTACTACCGCATTGATGCTGAACGAGGCGCGTTAGAACTAGCCCCCCCCTTTATGCTAACCGGGTATTTGCAACGGCTGCAGCAAGCTGATTCTTTTACCTTTAAGGGGGAACAAGATTATCAGGGTGAAAAGATGTATAATCTTAGCTGTGCAGGTCAACTGCCAGGCGAAACCCTGCAGCTATGGCTGGACAAAAAAACATTTTTTCCCATGTTGATCGAGACATATTTGGATGAACAACTCTTAAACCGCATTACTGTTAAAAAACTTGAACTAAATCCACCTCTGCCAGCTGAATTATTCAAGTTTTCCGGAGAAGCTGAAAGTGAAGTGACTACACAGTGCCAGCGGGAACCTTTAACTCTGGCTGAAGCACGGGAGGGGTGGCCTGGTTCAATATTTGTACCTACATATTTACCAACAGGAAGTTCTCTCTTTGTTGTCACCCGGACGATGGAAGAAAATCGCGAACATTTAATTCTTGTTTATCAAGGCCACAAGAATTTTACACTAATACAGCAGGCCAGGGCAGATGAGAATATTTATTGCAGTGCAAAGACTAGTAAAGTGCAAGTTGGCCAACGTACCGGCCTTTATCAACAAAATAGTGATCGTAGTCTCGGTACGCTGTGGTGGTCCAATGAGCAGAGCGATTTTGTTTTGACTGGTGCCCTACCATTATCAGAAATGATCGAGATCGCTGAATCACTTAAACCAGAAGGTGTTTAGAACACATCTCAAGCGGCAGCTGAATAGGATGTTAGGGGAGGTGGAAGCATGGGATTGGATGAATTTCCGGGGGGACCTGGGCCTGCCCCGAATCCTGAGAAGCTGCCGGTTTGCCCCTCGGGTTTATTTTTAGAAATTGTCCCTGGTGATACTCTATTTAAAATCGCCCAAGAGCAAGGTGTTACTGTCGAAGGCATCCTAGCACTAAACCCCGGTATCAACCCGAAAAATCTTCAGATCGGCACTTTTATCTGTTTACCTACTCCATAGGGAAACCCGCCTCGAGGCGGGTTTTTTCGTTTTGCTCATAAAATATCGGATGATAACTAGCAAAGCGGTAGGTAGTTACCGGTATACGCTTGAGAAAGGCCTGAGCGGAAGCTGCATAAAAAAAGTATTGCAGCAGAGGGAAGGCGGTGCTATAATGTATATCATGCATGGATCAATGTCCACATGCAGTGAACAGGAGGGCGTAATGCAAAACTCTGATGATAGGCTATATTTGGTGCAAGAGCATGTCTTGCCGCAGGTTTTACGCAAAACGGCTGAGGCCAAGGAGCTCTTAAAAAATGGTAAAGCAAAAACAATTAATGAAGCTGTGCAGCTCGTTGGTATTAGCCGTGGAGCTTTCTATAAGTACCGCGACAATATTTTTCCCTTTAGGGAAGCTAGCCGCGGTAAAATCTTAACCATTTCATTAATTCTAGAGCATACGGCAGGCGTACTATCAGATGTTTTAAAAGCAATAGCCACAGCAGGAGGTAATGTGTTAACCATTAATCAAGGCATACCCCTGCAAGGCGTTGCCAATGCGTCAATTTCTTTTGAAACAGATGGTTTAAGTGAAGATGTCAATCTATTATTGACACGGCTGGCAGCAATTCCCGGTGTGCAAAAACTGGAACTAGTCGGACAAAGTTAGCAAAAAGAATGGAGTGGAGAAGATGAGCAAAGAAACAATTAAAATCGGCGTATTAGGAATGGGCACAGTGGGCACCGGTGTGGTGGAAATATTAACGGGAAATAGTAATAACATTGCCCACAAGTTAGGGGTTAATTTAGAAATTAAGAGAATTGCTGTACGTGATGTACAGAAGCCACGGGCACTCAATTTAGACCGTGCACTATTTACAGATAATATTGATCATGTTTTACTTGACCCAGAGATTGATATTGTGGTCGAAACTATGGGCGGTATTGAAGGTGCGCGTCAAGCGATTACTCGTGCTTTGGAAAATGGCAAATTTGTGGTCACAGCTAATAAAGATTTAATGGCTCACCATGGTGTGGAACTACTAGCTATTGCCAAAAGGCAAGGAAAAAACGTTTATTATGAAGCAAGTGTCGGTGGTGGTATTCCCCTTGTCCGTCCGTTAAAATATTCTTTAGCCGCTAATCGCATCAAGAAGTTTATGGGCATTATCAACGGGACAACAAACTATATCCTAACGCAAATGTCTGCTTCAGGCAAAGAATTTGCTGAAGCGCTGGCAGAAGCGCAAGCGCAAGGTTTTGCAGAAGCCGATCCTTCCTCAGACATAGAAGGCCGTGATGCTTCCTATAAGCTGAGCATTCTGGCCTCTTTATCCTTTTCAAGCCGCATTAATATTGAAGATGTCTTTGTCGAAGGTATTAGCAAAGTTAAATTGCGTGATATTCATTACGCACAAGAGCTGGGCTATGCGGTTAAGTTACTTGCTATTGGTGAAGAAGTAACAGAGGGTTTAAAACTGCACGTGCACCCTACTTTAATACCCTTAGAGCACCCGTTAGCGGCAGTTAAAAACGAATTTAATGCTCTTTTCCTAGAAGGTGATGCTGTGGGAGATGTGATGTTCTATGGTCGGGGTGCCGGATCACTGCCAACAGGCAGCGCTGTCTGTGCTGATGTGATGGATGCGGCACGGGCGCTCAAAAATGAGATTCAAAACGGCATTGTGGAAGCGACCTTTACAGAAAAACATATTGTGCCGATGGCAGAGCAGTATTCACGCTTCTACTTACGCTTAAAGGCAGAAGACGAGCCGGGTGTTTTTGCCAAACTGGCTACCGCATTTGGTGATGCTGCTGTTAGTTTAGATCGCATTATCCAAAAGCGCAGTGTAGAAGGAACTGCAGAAATCGTCTTGGTAACCCATGATGTAAGGGAAGGTAACTTTAAACAAGCTTTAAATAGTATCCAGGCGATGGCTTCCATCCGCAGCATCAACAGCGTATTACGTGTTGTAGAATAATAAGCAGAGTTGACGGAGGCATAAAATATGGTGTGGATAGTACAAAAATATGGAGGAACCTCAGTCGGTAGTGCAGAAAAAATACTAAATGTGGCACGAAAAATAGTCCGCACGGTAGCCGCAGGGCATGGTGTCGCCGTGGTTGTGTCTGCGATGGGAGATACAACGGATGATTTAACAGCACTGGCCAAACAAATCTCTAAACAGCCTAGCGAACGTGAATTAGCCAGGCTGCTGGTCACGGGTGAACAGGTCAGCAGTACGCTGCTAACGATGGCTTTACATTCTTTAGGCCAGGCAGCAGTATCCTTAACCGGTGCCGAAGCGGGAGTCTTAACAAAGGGAAATCCTCTGAACGCCCGTATTTGTGATTTTAAGGCGGACGCTGTGCGCAAGGCTTTGGCGGCTGGCGAAGTTGCAGTTGTGGCTGGCTTCCAGGGTATTGATGCCTCCGGGGAAGTAAATACCTTGGGGCGCGGCGGTTCCGATACAACAGCGGTGGCTTTAGCTGCGGCTATTGGTGCTGAGAGCTGTGAGATATATACTGATGTGGATGGAATTTATACAATTGACCCTCGCCTCGTACCGACGGCCCGTAAACTAACGGCGATTACTTATGATGAAATGTTAGAATTGGCAAGTTTAGGGGCAAAAGTTCTGCATCCGCGGGCAGTGGAATGTGGCAAAGAACACCATGTGGTGATTCATGTCCGCTCTAGTTTTCATGACCAGGTAGGCACTTTAGTTAAGGGGGACATAGGTTTGGAGAAGGGAACTGTGATCAACGGTATTGCCTGTGATGAAAATCAAGTTAAGTTTGCGGTGATGGGGGTGCCGGATCGTCCAGGAATTGCCGCCCGCATCTTTAATGCTGTGGCACAAGCTGGGCTTAATGTTGATTTAATTGTGCAAAGTATCCCCCGAGAAGGAGAAAACGATATTCTTTTTACGTTGGCAGGAGATGATTTTGAGCAAGCACACACTATTCTGCAGCCGTTGGTGGAGGAAGTTGGGGCAAGAGCACTACGTTATCAACGGAATGTGGCAAAAATCTCTGTAGTTGGTGCTGGTATGATTCATCACACTGGTGTGGCTGCCGGAATGTTCCAAGCTTTAGCGGAAGCTGGTATCAATATTGAGATTATTTCCACCTCAGAAATTAAAATATCCTGCTTGATTGCCGCTGATCGCTTACATGAAGCTGCGCAAGCAATCCATAGTTATTTTAACTTGCAAGAAAGATGTGAATGTCCATAGGGATGAACAACTAGCCAATCATTACCGGCAGGAATAATCAAGTCTGCTGTGGAATACAATATTAACTGTAAAGATAGGTGGTGCTCTGTTTTGTGCGGGCTCCCATTACGACCGACCTGGGCCGAAATCGACCTTGGTGCGATTAGACATAATATACAACAATTTCGCTTGCATATTTCATCCCGGACCCAGCTAATGGCGATTGTAAAAGCCGACGGGTACGGCCACGGGGCTGTTCAGGTGGCCCGAACGGCTGTGGCCGCCGGTGTTTCATTTTTATGTGTCGGCATGGTAGAAGAAGCTATTGAGCTGCGTGAAAATGGTCTTACGACCCCGATCTTGATTCTGGGGTTTACACCGCAAGAATATGCTTCTTATCTGGTACAATACAATTTAACGCCATCTGTGTTCACCTTGGCAGAAGCACAAGCTTTTTCCCGGGCGGCTGTGCAGTCGGCAACTAGACTTGATGTCCACATCAAAGTTGATACGGGGATGGCGCGTGTCGGCTGTCAAGCTGGGGAGGCAGATAGTTTTGTCCAGCAGATTGCTGCCTTACCGGGACTGCAAGTGGCAGGCCTTTATACTCATTTTGCCTCTGCAGACCAGGCAGATTTGACTTTTGCCCGCCTCCAGCTGTCTCGTTATCTCGCTCTGGTTCAACGTTTAGAAGCACAAGGAATTATGATTCCTTTTAAGCATGTGGCTAACAGCGCAGCGGCCATCTGTATGCCGGAAGCACAGCTTGACATTGTTCGTTTAGGTATCGGTCTTTATGGTTTGTATCCTTCTGCAGAAGTAAGCCAGAAGCAGATCCAGTTGCGACCAGCAATGACTTTGAAAGCTAAAATAATTTATATCAAAGATGTTCCAGCCGGTGTTGGTGTTTCTTATGGCAGCACCTTCGTAACAACACAACCAACACGCATTGCTACACTGAATATTGGTTACGGTGATGGTTACCGACGTCAGCTCTCTAATCTTGGTCAAGTCTTAGTGCATGGAAAACGTGTTCCCATTGTGGGTCGTATCTGTATGGATCAGACCATGATTAATGTGCAGGACGTGGCAGGGGTGCAAGCAGGCGATGAGGTTGTCGTATTTGGGCGACAGAATGGCGCCCAGTTACCTGCAGATGAAGTTGCTTCTTGGTTAGATACCATTAACTATGAAGTTGTCACTGCAATAAGTCGTCGAGTACCAAGGATTTACTTGGGGGAAGATGAAATTTAGGGGGTGCTCTATTTGGCTGAAACAAAAAGAATTATGATTAGCCTACCGTATAACTTGTTGGAAGAGGTAGATGGCATCGTTGCAACAGAAAAAAGAACACGCTCCGATTTTATTCGAGAAGCGATGCGCCTATATCTTGCGGAGCGGGAGAAACAGCAAATTCGCGAAAAGATGCAAAAAGGCTACGCTGAGATGGCAAAACTGAATTTACGCTTAGCCAATGAAGCGTTTGATGTGGAAAATGAAGCCAATTTGATCGCAGAATTGTTGGTGGGTAAAAAGTGAATAGAGTGGAAGTAAAACGGGGGTATATCTTTTTTGCGGACTTAAGCCCTGTGATCGGTTCTGAACAGGGTGGGGTACGCCCGGTGCTGGTAATACAAAATGACGTAGGTAATAAATATAGTCCTACTGTCATCATTGCCGCAATTACTTCACAAATTGATAAGGCAAAGCTGCCCACACATGTGGAAGCCGCAGCAAAAGAGTATGGACTGGAGAAAGATTCTGTGATCTTACTTGAACAAATCCGTACTATTGATAAACAACGCCTGCAGGATAAAGTGACAGAATTAGATGAACGAGTAATGCAAAAAGTCAACCAAGCTCTAAAGATCTCCCTGGGATTAATAGATTTTTAAAATATCTTAAGTCAAGTGAACTATACGTAACCACGGTTACGTATTTCGCTTTTTAGGGGGTTGTCCCACTGACCATTCGTATTGGTATTACTTGCAATAGTGTAGGAGGTGAAAGTAGGCTTTCTCAGATGTATGTGCGAGCAGTTGCTGCCACAGGGGCTGTGCCATTATTGTTGCCTGTTTGCTCTCAAGTTGGGAGCTATCAACAGATGTTGAGCACAGTTGATGGTTTATTACTTAGTGGCGGTGGTGATCCGGACGCCTATCATTTCGGTGAGCAAGCAGCGCCGCAGCAAGGTTTAGTGCAGCCGGAGCGAGACCGCATGGAACTTTATTTGACACGCGCTGCCTTAAAAAAAGGTCTGCCCCTGTTAGGCATTTGTCGTGGCGCACAAATTTTAGCTATAGCTGCCGGAGGTAAGCTGTATCAGGATCTTGCTGCTAGGGAAAAGGTACAGCATCAGCAGCAGGCTCCTCGTTCCTACCCAATCCATCGAGTCAGCGTAAGCAAGAATTCATTACTTTACCAAATTACAGGTAAACAAAGTTTTCGTGTCAATAGTCTGCATCACCAGGCCGTTCGTAAGCTTGGCGCAGGGATGAAAGTATGTGCTGTGGCTGATGATGGAATTATCGAAGCAGTAGAGCTGCCGTCCCATCGATTTGTACTGGGCGTGCAATGGCACCCGGAATGGTTATCTCACAAGTATGGGCATGCTGCTGCTATCTTTGCAGCTTTCTCACAGGCAGCAGGTCATGAACAGCAAGGTAGAAAATGAGCTTAACGAATGAGGATAAAGATCACCATTAGATAATTTTTTGTGTCATACTGCGTAATTTTCTACCGTCTTCCGTATAAAGCGCAAAGTGAATGGCACGCGGGGGAAAATATTTTTTGGTGACAGCAAAGATATGAATACCGCCTAGCTGTGGCGTGCCCACAAACTTGCAGGTTAAATAACGAAAGAGAACTAAACCGCTTTTAAAGTTTAGGCAGATTACATACAGCTCCTGCGCTGGTATCGGGGCTGAGAGCTGCACTTGATAATGCTGCAGCGCACTTTCAAAAGCAGCTTTGTTTTGAAAAAGCAGCAGTTGCGGGGTTGCTTGGCTAAAGGGATTATGCCAGTTGTCTTTTTGCAGCAGGCTATGCATCGAAATGGGAATGTATTGTAAAATAGGGTAGTTTAAGAAGTGAGCTGCGCTTTTCATTTTGTTGACAATACTACGTAACATAGTTTTTATCTCTCCCAAAGCAAAATTCACTTGCTAACCCGTTTGACTAAGCTGATACTGCAGGGAAGCTGTGAGTAACAGTGTTTAATGCATTATAATATGTGAACACATCCTTTGAGGTGTGTTTTTTTTGCTTTTGTGGGGAAAACTAAAGCAGCTTCAGACGAGAGTAAGAAGGAAGGTGTGAGGCCATGTTTACGACCAACGTAGGCACTTTAAGCCTAATTGTTGTTACAGTTCTAATATATTTAGGTTTTTTGCATCGCGTTCTAGATCGCATGCGCTTAACAAAGATCCAAGCCTTAGTAATTTTACTGGCGATGCTGGCTGCTGGTTTTTTGCCAAATATACCTATTTATGCTGGGCTTTCCCTTAATATCGGCGGCGCCTTGATTCCTGTTGGTGTAGCGGTCTATTTAATTGTTACTGCTAATGAAGCTGCAGAAAAACGCAGAGCCCTAATTACAGCCGGAGTAGTTTCCGTACTGGTATATTTAACAGAAAAGTTGCTGCCAATGGAACCTACTTCAGCTGCTTTTTTAGTAGATCCATTATTTATGCCGGCAATTGTCGCAGCTGTCACGGCCTACTTACTGGGACGGTCCAGACGCAGCGCTTTTATTGGCGGTATCTTTGGTGTTATTCTCACCGATCTATTTGCTTGGCTTGAGACCTTATTTCTTTACCAACTCCATGTACCCATCGTTTTAGGCTCAACAGGGGTCTATGGGGCAGCGGTTATTGCTGGCATGGGCGCTGTATTATTAGCAGAGTTGGTGGGCGAAATCTTGGAAAGATTGCAAGGAGGCCACCGGGTATGAAAAGAAAAATTCTTGTTCTTCTATTTGTCGTGACCTTATGCTCATTTTTTATGCTCACAAGTAATGAACTAACAACCACTTCTCGCTCTCTTTTTGATTTCTTTGATAATCAGGATACAGGTGAGATTTCCCGCGAAGACTTGCTAGCTGAAAACTACTACCGCATGGTTGCTGAAGATGGCAAGGAGATCATGGTAACAGGCCGAAAAATTCATATCGGTGATGAATATCTTACTTCGAATAATCAACTATATCGGGTTTACCGAGTACGTAATTATGTGGCTGAAGCTCGTTTTATACGGGAGGTTGGTGCTATCTTTGCCGAGGAACCGCAAAGCTTATTAGTAAGGTTACAGCAGCGTTTTTTCGGAGCAGTTCAACCTGTACAGAAACAAGAAAAAAGTAAGACAGAAAAGGATAAGCAAGAAAAGGAGAAGACTAAAAATAAAAAAGATCAGAAAGATAAAAAAAATGAGGATTTACAACCACAGGCTGAACCGAAACGTTTAATTGGTGTCTATCACACCCATAATGCTGAATCATATGTGCCGACTGACGGTACGGATAGTATTGTGGGTAAGGGCGGCATTCATAAAGTGGGCGATTCCTTCACTAAAGCCTTACAAGAAAAAGATATTAAGGTGATCCGCAGCAACACACTGCATTTACCGCACGACCGTGGTGCTTACCGCCGTTCGCGGGTAACAGCTGAAGAGATCTTAAAAAAGGGGCCGGATGTTATTTTTGATGTGCACCGTGATGCTGGTCCTGCTAACGTTTATGCAGCTGAAGTGGCGGGTGAAGCAGTTACACAAGTTCAATTTGTTGTCGGCAGGCAAAATCCCCAGATGCAGACCGTCCGTCAATTTGCCCTTGATTTAAAAAACACTGCCGATGAAATACACCCCAACCTAGTTAAGGGCATCTTTATGGCCCGCGGTAACTATAATCAGGATTTAACAGCAACTAGTATGTTGATCGAGGTAGGAACGCATCTTAATCAACGTGAGAAAGCACAAGATGGCGCTGCCCTGTTTGCTGATGTGGTTTCCTATTATTTCTATGGCCCGGAAGATGAGGATGATGATAACAATGAGCGGGCAGCACCTGCCCCGCTGCAAAGTCCCGCCAGTAAAGGGGGTGGTGGAGCAGGCAATGTAGGTCGTGCAGCAGCCAGAAATGCCTTTTGGATGTTCGCTGTCAGTGCAGTGCTTGCGGCAGGCTTTTATTTCCTGAACACTCCTTTGGGCGCTATTCGTGAAAAACTGGCACCATGGTTTAGCAAAGCACTTCCTTACACTGAAAAAGGTGATATCTTTTTAGCGTCAGTACAAGAGAAAATTAGACATACCGCTATATTAATTAGTGATACAACCATGGACTTGTTGCGCAATGGTGATCAATATACTGCCTCTTGGCAGGAGAGAATCCAAGATTTTGTCCAAACCATCAAAGAGAAAGCTGAACAGTTGCGTAACCGTGACAAGTTAAGCTAAAATGTAACGTAACCGCTAAGTAATCATGGCTATGAAAAAAGTGGTTGACAAATAAAAATCTTTAGCATAAGATAAGCGTAATATAAATTTCAACACATATTTAAAGGTCATGACGAGGAATCATAACAGCTTAACTAATCAATGCAGAGAGCTTTCGGTTGGTGTGAGAGAGCAAGTATTAGCGCTGTGAATTCATCCTTTGAGCCGCACACTGAAAGGCAAATGCCCTGTAGGCTGTGCCGGATTCCACCCGTTAATGTGGAGGGGCAATGCTAGCTGCCCGCAGAGGTTGTTGTTTTTCAACAACAAAAACAAGGTGGTACCGCGAATAATTAATCGCCCCTGTTATTGATAACAGGGGCGATTTTATTTTATATAAAGACGCCATTAGTCATGGTCACCGTTTAATGATGACGTGTGAGGTGTGTACTATCTTGGATATCAAAGTGAGGCCAAACGGCCGAGGCATTACTGCAGTTTTTTGGTCAGGCAAGTGGTGAGTAATTTGTCAATGACCGGGCCTTATGATCATAAAATTCTACCACCAAGAGCAGGGGATTTTAGTTTTAATCAGAAGTATGCACTACAAGACATTAAACAGATAAGTAGATCTGGGGATGATTAAGCATGCAATTTAAGGGCCCACTATTGGTTGTTAAGGATATTAATTTGGCAACTTCTCGTTTAGATTTGCGGGTCTTAGTTGCAGCTGAACAAGTGTTGGCTTATTATCAACGTAATCAAGAGTTTCTGGCCCCGTGGGAAGCTGTTAAGGAAGAGGAGTTTTTTACCCTGACTTATCAACAGGATCAGCTGCAAAATGAACTGCACTCCATGCGAGAGGGCCGGCTGTTTAAGGTCTGGTTGTTTTTCAATGAGGGGCAGGAAATTATAGGCTAGATTGCTTTAAACAATATAGTGCGGGGTGCTTTTCAATCCTGTCACTTAGGCTATAAACTGTCAGAGGCGCAAATTAACCAAGGTTTGCTCACAGAAGCCCTGGCAGAAGTCATAAACTATGCTTTTACGGAACTGCGACTGCATAGAATCGAAGCTAATATTATGCCTGGTAATAAGCGCTCACTGTGGGTAGTAGAGAAGTTAGGTTTTTACTATGAGGGGTTAGCAAAAAAATATTTAAAGATTAACGGCAGCTGGGAAGATCATATTCATCTGGTCTTACGCAGCCAAGCTTTAGAGTAATCTTTTGCTGCTGCAGCTTAGTAAATAAACAGGGTGAAGTAAGGAAGTGAAGCGATGACCAAGTATGTTATGAGTATTGCAACTGTATTGCTAATCTTTACTTTGTGTACAGCCGTCTTTGCAAATTCAGGGCCCGTCTATTGGCAGGGCTACCCTGCAGCTGAAATGATGTCAATTGCAACAGATACGCCGCTTACTGTGGAAAGTGAAGAACTGGTTTTTGATTTTTCCCAGAAGCATACTTCTTCTTATGCTTTAGAGGGCAAAGTTACGGCAACTTATCAGATGTCTAATCCTACTAGTGAACAGCAGGCAGTACAAATGGCCTTCCCTTTTGTTGGGCAGCTGCGGCAATTGAATCTAGCTGAGATTGTGATCAAAGCGGACGCCCAGCAGCTGCCTTACGAGCTCTACCTAGGTTCGCGAGCGGAATTCAACAGTAGGGTTTCTGCAACAGACGTAGTTCCTAGTTTTGCATTTACAAATATTTTGTCTGCTCTTAGCCGGCAGCAATATAGTGCGGCACATTTCTCGGCTGAGGAGATAGGCCGGCTGTATCGCTTTGACGTTAGCCCCACAACGGAGCAAAACATAAATTTTGTAGTTACCTTTAATGATAATGCTGAAAATACTAAGATCCTGATAAATGGTTTTAATGGTTTTGCACGTGAGGCAGGAAAGGTGCGGCTGTCAGCCTGGTGTAGTGAGCCGCAGCAGTTTGAAGTCTTTGCCTTGGGCGAGGAGCTTGAATTTACCATGCAGGCCTACACAAATGGCGAGCTTTCAGAGAAAACAGATTTGTACACGGCGCAAGTTACCACGCAGGAGCAGCAGGTTAAGCTATATTTAGTGTCCTTAAGCCAGCACCATCTTAATACAGAGGCAGCTGCATTACTAGACGATACTCAAGTATACAATTTATATGCAGAAGAGCTTGACCAGCAATTTACCCAGAATTTGGGGGTTTGTGCGTTAGAAGAGCTATGGGCGCTGGCGGAACAAGAGCGTATCATGGTGTTACTTTACAGTTTAGAGTTTCCACCGCAGCGGGCACAAGAAATAAGCGTTAGTTACAAAACTTCAGGCACCATGGATAAACGGGAAACTGTTAGCCCGCAGTATTCTTTTACGTATCTGCTTAATCCGGCCGCACACTGGAGCGAGTTTAAAGACTTGCAGATTAAAATTATTACCTCCCCGGAGGCTCCTTATCTTATCAACAGCAGTCTGCCCTTAAAACAGACAGCAGATCGCCAGTACAGCGCAGATTTTACCGGCTTACCCGGGCAAGATTTAACCTTTACGCTATTTGCGGCAGAAAAAGTGACACTGGCAGATAAAGTTGCCGGTAGGGTCAATCGTACTTTTGGCTATATTACTCCCATCAGCTTGGGGATCCTTTTGTTATTAATCATTCTTTTTGGAAAAAAAAGAACTAACAGCTATTTTTGACAGGCAAGAGCAAAAAAATAATCGCCTTATTAATAGGCGCGGGATTGATTGCAGCGAAACGTTAATTTTTACGTTGAGCACCGTCATTGGCATCAATGTAGTAATCATCTTGATAGAGGAGTTGAGAAATCTGCACAATTTCATAACCATTTTCTTGGGCGTAGCTGATAATCTCCGGCAGGGCCTCGGCAGTGTAGCGGCCGTTATTATGGAAAAGCACAATGGCACCGGGATGTAATTGGCTGGTAACCCGCGCTACGATATCCTCTTTGCTGATTTCCTTCCAGTCGAGGGAATCAACACTCCACTGAATTGTCTTGTAGCCAAAGTCATCACAAGCTTCAATGACTTTGTCGCTGTACTCACCAAAGGGGGGGCGAAAGAGGATTGCTTTCTGCCCGGATAATTCTTGCAGTGAGTTGTGAACAGCAGTTAATTCTTTGGTGATGGCGGCTTTATCCAAGGAATTTAAGTGGGGGTGGGTCGCCGTATGGTTGCCTAATTCATGGCCTTCATCAGCAATTTGCTTAACTAGTTCTGGGTACTTGTCAATCCAGAAACCGGTTAAAAAAAAGGTTGTTTTTAGTTTGTTTTCACGCAAGATCTCTAAAATTTTCGGCGTAAATTCGGCTCCCCAGGACGCATCAAAGGAGATCGCGATTTTTTGTTCAGTAGTGTCCACATAATAGATGGGAACAAGACGTTTTCGGCCAACAGTAGCACTGGTCTGGTTTGCCCAGAATATTTTTACTAAACATAGTAGTACAAGGGCAGCTATCACCAGTAAGATTATGCGTTTTCTTTTTCGTGATAGCACAAAACTAACTATCATGCCATCTTAGCCTCCTTAGATTATAAAGGTAATTTATTTTATGCTGTTTTATATTAAGTTTTGTGAAAATCTCTGTTATATGGGTATTCTTTTTTTTGATACTTATGCATGTAAGAAGGTCGCTTTTCTTGGCATTAGGCAGGAGAACTTTGTTAAGACAGCGTCAAAGATAGAAGGGGGTTAGACCTTGTATTGGAATCAAGAAGCTGAGTGCATGTCAAGGGACAGGTTGCAGCAACTACAGCTAAAGCGCCTGAAGAAGACGCTAGAGCGGGTATTAAGCGTACCGCATTATGCTCAAGTATTTCAGACAGCGGGACTAGAACCAGGTGACATTAATGAACTGGCGGATTTGTCTGAGCTGCCCTTTACAGTGAAGCAAGATTTTAGGGATACTTATCCCTTTGGCTTATTTGCGGTACCACAAAATGAAATTGTTCGCTATCATTCATCATCGGGCACCACGGGTAAACCCATTGTTGTGGGTTACACGCGTCATGATATTACTACGTGGGCAGAACTAATGGCACGTGCTTTAACCAGTGCCGGCACAACTCGTAATTCTGTAGTCCAGAATGCTTATGGTTATGGACTATTTACCGGTGGCCTAGGTGTACACTACGGGGCAGAGTTAGTAGGGGCAGCCGTGGTGCCCGCTTCCGGCGGCAATACACAGCGGCAGATTATGCTGATGAAAGATTTCGGCACCAGCATTTTGACCTGTACACCTAGTTATGCTTTATATCTGGCCGAAGTAATGTCTGAAATGGGTTTGGTGCCCGACGATTTGCAGTTAAAAGCAGGACTCTTTGGTGCCGAGCCTTGGTCTGAAGCGATGCGGCAGCAAATCGAAAGCCGTCTTGGGATTACAGCCATGGATATCTATGGCTTAAGTGAAATTATTGGCCCCGGAGTAGCTATGGAATGCGATGAAAAGCATGGTCTGCACATTTTCGAGGATCATTTTATTCCAGAAATTATTAACCCGGCTAGCGGTGAAGTACTCCCTTACGGTGAAGAAGGAGAGCTGGTGCTGACGACGATTACCAAAGAAGCACTGCCGGTAATTCGTTATCGCACACGGGACTTAACGACGCTGACACTGGAACCCTGTTTGTGTGGACGCACCCATGTGCGCATGGGTAAAATCACTGGCCGTAGTGATGATATGATTATTGTGCGAGGTGTTAATATCTTTCCTACTCAAGTAGAGAGTGTGCTGCTGGAAGTAGGTGAAACAGAACCTCATTATCAGTTAGTGGTAACGCGTCAAGGTAGTTTGGATCTCTTGGAGATCCAAGTGGAAGTATCTGAAAGCATGTTCTCAGATAAAATAAAAAGATTAGAAGAACTGGAACAAAAAATTCATAGTAAAATTGATTCTGTCTTAGGTATTAGCGCTAAAATTCGTTTAGTAGAACCGAAGTCAATCCCGCGCAGCGAAGGTAAAGCCAAGCGGGTCATTGATAAACGCCAAATTTAGGAGGTCAGTCGATGAGAAAACAACTGCACCGGGAAAAAATTCTGGCTATTAAACCATATGTGCCCGGTAAGCCGGTAGAAGAAGTGGAACGTGAACTGGGTATTAGCGATGTAATTAAGTTAGCCTCGAATGAAAACCCTCTAGGTCCTGCCCCGGCAGCGATTCGTGTCCTGCAGGGGATGCTAGATAACGTTTCGGTTTACCCCGATGGTAATTGCTATTATTTAAAAACAGCTTTAGCGGAAAAGCTTGGCATCTTACCGGCTAACTTAATTGTCGGCAATGGTTCAGATGAAATTATTAAAATGATAGCGGAAGCTTTTTTAGATGAAGGGGAAGAGGCTATTGTTGCTGATCCTACTTTTTCCGAGTATGACTTTGCTGTAAAGGTGATGGGCGGACGAACGGTGGTGGTGCCTACCAAAGATCTAACTCATGACTTGACAGCTATGGCTGAGGCCATTAACGAAAAGACAAAACTTGTTTTTATCTGCAATCCCAATAATCCTACCGGTACCATTGTAAAGAAAGATGCAGTGCAGGCTTTTATGGCACGGGTGCCGGAAGATGTGATTATCGTTTTCGATGAAGCTTATTATGAGTATGTCAGGGATGAGCAGTATCCGCAAACGCTAGATTATGTGCGGGCAGGACGTAATGTTATTGTGCTGCGCACCTTTTCCAAAATTTATGGTTTGGCAGGATTGCGCGTGGGATATGGTGTCTCCACACCAGAGCTCATCGGCATGTTAAGCCGCGTCAAGGAACCTTTTAATGTAAATCTGCTTTCTCAAGCGGCAGCACTGGCGGCACTGGGAGATAAAGAACACTTGGCAGATAGTCGGCAAGTAAATGAAGAGGGAAAAGCTTACCTTTACAGCGAATTTAGCCGTTTAGGGCTGCTTTATGAACCCACAGAGGCCAATTTCATCTGGGTAGAAATCAAGGCAGACTGCCAAAAGGTTTTTAATAAAATGCTGCGGCGCGGGGTTATTGTGCGTACAGGCGATATCTTCGGTGCGCCTGATGTTCTGCGCATCACTATCGGTACAGCTGAGCAGAATAAACGTTTAATTAGCACTTTAGAAGCGGTCTTGACAGAAGAAGGCGTCCTTGGATAAAATAGAAAGCATAACTTCATAGTAACCTAGGGGTGCCCGTTAGTATGGGCTGAGAGAGTGGCACGCGTAAGCCACTTAACCCTTCGAACCTGAGATGGATTATTCCAGCGTAGGGAAGGACCGCTGCGAGGCAGAACAAAGCCACGGACATTTACGGTCCGTGGCTTCTTTAATACGGCAAGGAAATTATCTGATATCGCAACTAGCGAAACTCATTTGCAGCCAGGATAAAAGCTTGCAAATGAAAACTGAAAGCGCAAGCTTTTTTATAAGGAGGGAAATAGATGGACACAGGTAAAATATTTACTGCTTTACGCCAACGCCAGCCGCTCATTCATCATATCACTAATCAAGTCACCATTAGTGAGTGTGCTAATATTACCTTAGCTGCTGGTGGTTTGCCGATTATGGCACATGCTGTGGAAGAAGTGGCAGAGATGGTGGCCAGTGCAGACGCCTTAGTCCTTAACCTTGGTACACTGACACCAGCTCAAATCGAGGCCATGTTATTAGCAGGCCGGCGCGCCAATGAGCTACAGCGACCAATTATCCTAGACCCCGTGGGCGTGGGGGCTACGCGGTTACGCTCGGCAAGTGCCAAAAAATTGCTAGCAGCATTACAATTGAGTGTGATTAAAGGTAATGCTGCAGAAATTGCTCTTTTAGCTGGCGGTGCGGCTAAAATTAAAGGTGTGGAATCCATCGCTGTCCCGAGTAATGTAGTGCCGTTAGCGGCAGCATTGGCCAGGGAGACAGGTGCGGTAGTGGTCGTAACCGGTGCGGTAGATTTAGTAACAGACGGTCAGCAGTTACTTGAAGTACATAACGGTCATCCACTAATGGCCAAAGTTGTCGGCACCGGTTGTATGACAGCCTCGGTAATAGGTTGCTTTGCGGCAGTGGAGAGAAACTATCTTGTGGCTGCGGCTGCTGGTTTGGCAGCAATCAATGTCGCGGCAGAAAAAGCCGCGGCGGAGGCGGATGGTCCGGCCATGTTTAAAATAAAGCTATTTGATCAACTCGCTGGCTTGTCAGTGTCGACTTTAGCTGCCAGACAGAAAATTAAAAATGGTCTTTTAGAAAAATGGCAGTAAGAAAACTTGTTAGTGCCAGAGCAGGCTGCGCTGTTTTAAGTTTGCTGATAACTGTGTGGCCGAAGCAAAGGCATCAATGAGATAAAAACAGTAAAGTCCAAAGTATTTGTTACTTTGGACTTTACATTTCGTTTATTCACGAAGCATATTACGTATTTGTTTTTTGATCGGTTCGAGGACGTTTTGGACATCACCAGTAGTTGCAGAGAGAAATAGCTGCGGCAGTCGTCCTGCTGTTTCAGCTTTGCTGCGCATCTCTTCTGTGACTAGATCACCACGCCCGCCCAGTAGAGTACCTTCCGGGTCATATACAGGATTAGCTAATGTTTTGCCTAGGACATAGGAACGAACTTGTTTGCGGGTGGCGTCCTCTAGCTCACGGCCGCTTTGGCTAAGTTTACCTTGTACTTGCTGCCAAAGGTCACGTAGTTCTGTAGTTGTGCTGCCGAGATCATCATCTAGTTTACGGGATAACCAGACTTGGGAGCGGCCTCGTAAGTTTTGCCAGGCATCCATTATTTTTTTACTGCCTGCATCTAATTTCTCACGGGTAAAATCTAGGCCATCCAATAATTCGCCAACGCCCGCGGCAAAAAGGAGCTGTGGCAAACGATTTTTTTCACGGGCTAAAGCAATATTTTCGGCAGTAACAGCTTCCCCTTGGCGTATAATGAGGTCCCCATTTTCGCCTAGTACTTCTTGTCTCACTTCCCGACCGAGGGCAAAGTCTATCGCTTTACTCTCCAGCGTTTGCACAAGATGCTGTGGTGTATTGTTAGGATGGGGGGGGATAATTTTACGCACCGCCGTCTGATAATTTTCATTGACAACGATAAAGTCACGACCAAATGTTTCAACTACTGTGACGGGGCAAGCAAGATGGCTGCGTGGTTTTTCTTGGATAATAAATAGTTCAGCCAGTTTCCCATCAGTTGGACTAAAGGAAAAGTCTTCTACAGTACCAGCAAATGTACCATCTACAGTGACTACGCGGGTGCCAGACAATTGATTTTCTGCCAGGTTCTCTAGTGTTGCTGCTTTGTCTGACTGGCTGCTAGTTTCTGTGCTGATTACAGTGATGGCATCATTACCAATATTGCGCAATTGACTGAAGGGGATTAACTCGATGTTGGTTTTTAAGAGTGTACGTTCTCCCACTTCCAGTGCCGCCACATGCCGAGTTTGCGGATCGATAATTAGGCTGTGTACGCGACCTACAGAGCTCCCTGCAAGTAAATCAACCACTGGTAAACCAACAATTTCGCGGGATTTTTTCATCGTGATCACCCCATTTTAATAATCGAATCATTTCCAGTATACCCTAATTTTGACGGCGTATCAAACTAACTGCAACTATAGTATGAACAGCTTGCGGTGGTCAGGACGCATCATTGAAAAAATGCGCGGCGTCTTTCTTGACGGATAGGAATGATATCAACCTTGAATTGCTTACTTTTCCTATCCGCTGGGGTTTTTAAGGGGGAATCCCCTTAATCTTGCGGGGTGGTCAGGACCCGCAGGTCCGTCGAAGGGGCGGCAGCCCCTAAAGAACAAGAAAGACGCATCATTGAAAAAATGCGCGGCGTCTTTCTTGTTTTTTGTAGGAGTTAAGGCTATAATCAGGGAATAGGTGGTAATAGATGAAAATTAGTGAATTAGGCGAGAAAGCGCTTATAAAGCACATCTCGCAGATAGTTGCCAAAACTGTAACTTCGGAGATGGTAGGCATTGGTGATGATGCTGCCATCACACAGGTAAGTCAGGGCTCTTGGCTAGTGACCAGTAAGGATTTACTGGTAGAAGGAGTCCACTTTTTGCTGCCCGGAATTTCAGCAGAGGATCTCGGCTATAAAGCTTTAGCTGTCAATTTAAGTGATTTGGCAGCGATGGGTAGTTTGCCGCGTCATGTCTATGTGGCACTGGCCTTGCCTGCGCAGCTGGAAAGCGAGTTTGTCCTGGCCTTTTATCAAGGATTGACAGCATTGGCCGAGCGTTTTGGTGTGGCCGTCAGCGGTGGTGATACCGTGGCTTCGCCCGGTCCACTAGTGATAAGTATTACTGCACAGGGTGAAGTGAAACGAGAAGCAGCACTTTTGCGTAGTGGTGCACAGCCTGGCGATATTCTTTGTACTACAGGCTTGTTAGGTGCTTCGGCGGCAGGGTTACTATTGCTGCAAGCAGAAATAAATTGTCCATTAGAATGGCGCCAGTTGGCCCTGCAGGCACATTTCCGTCCTTGGCCAAGGGTGGCAGAAGGTTTGTGGCTTGCCCAGCAGGGAGTAGTGACGGCGGCGCTGGATTTATCGGATGGACTGTTAAAGGATGTACAGGAGATTTGTGAAGCCAGTGGCTGTGGGGTTTTATTAAGGGAAGAGAAAGTCCCTATTCATCCTGCGGTGGAAGCTATTGCCCCTTTGCGCCAAATAGCACCAATTACGCTAGCATTAAATGGTGGAGAAGATTATGAACTGCTGTTTACGGTAAAAAGTGATGCTTATACCGCTTTAGCTAAAGCGTATCTAGAACGTTTTCAGGCGCCCTTATATTCGTTGGGCGAGATGATACAAGAAAGAACATTGCAGATGATTACAAAAGAGGGAAATTGGGAAAAACTAGAGTTTACAGGCTATCAGCATTTTTAATCGGCTAGAAAATGATATCGCTTGCCGGCAGCTAATGAAGCTAGGATAAAAACCTGGCAAGATGAAATTGAAGCGCAAGCTTTTTAAGGTGGTTAAGTCCTTGGAGTATGTTATAAACTCTGCCCATGAAGGGGAAACAGAGGCACTGGGTATAGCTGTGGGTAGATTACTATTCCCCGGCGCTGTTATATATTTAGATGGTGATTTAGGTGCGGGGAAAACTGTCTTTGCCCGTGGTATTGGTCAGGGGCTCGGCGTAACTACGCTCGTCACCAGTCCTACTTTTACCTTGTTAAACGCTCACCAGGGGCGTCTCCCTTTTTATCATTTTGATTTATATCGTCTACAAGACGAAAGTGAACTCTTTGAAATTGGTTTAGATGAATGTCTCGATGGCGACGGTGTAAGTTTAGTGGAATGGGCTAATAAATTTGCTGCATATTTAGCAAGTTGGCCTGCTTTGACTATAACCATCTCTCAAGACGTGACAGATCGTCAGTTGGTTTTGCAAGCAGCTAGCAAGCCATATCGGCAAATTGTAGAGTCCCTAATGGCGGGGAGATGACAATTATGTATGTGATGGGCATCGATACGGCCACTTTAGTTTGCAGTGTAGCGGTCGTTTCAGAAGAAAAAACACTTGCTGAATATACACAGCAAGTCAAAAAAACACATTCGGAACGTTTGTTGCCCTTGATTGATACAATACTGCGTGATACCGGTTTAAAGCCACAAGATTTATCCGGGGTAGCAGTAGCGGGAGGTCCAGGTTCATTTACTGGGCTGCGCATCGGGATGGTAACAGCTAAAGCACTTGGTCAGGCCTTGGCATTACCGCTTTGTAGT
Source organism: Oscillospiraceae bacterium (assembly GCA_035647835.1). Taxonomy (GTDB): domain Bacteria; phylum Bacillota; class Dethiobacteria; order Dethiobacterales; family Dethiobacteraceae; genus UBA9865. Next base: position 2,232 of record DASRMS010000093.1, on the reverse strand, counting down.
ATTTCTACTCTCGCTGCTTTAGCAGCGCAGCATCCATTGTTTCCGGGATTAATCTGTCCGATACTTGATGCTCGGCGTGAGCAGGTCTATAATGCAATTTTTACAGCGGGAACACAAGTGGAAAGGCTGGTCGCAGACCGATCTTTGTCTGTAACGGAACTACTGCAAGAGCTGCAGCAGCGCCCGGAGCCTGTATTATTTGTTGGTGATGCAGTCCCTGTTTATCGGCAGATAATAAGCCGAGCTTTAGTGAGTCGTGCTTGCTTTATGCCTCCGGAATCAGCCATCTGTCGTGCCTCTAGTGTCGCTAGGCTTGGTCTGGCTCAGTTTAGCGCAGGGCAGGTGCAAAGTTGGCGTGATTTACATCCAGCTTATCTTCGGCGCTCTGAAGCAGAAATTAAGTATCAGCAGACCCAGATCGAGGGAGGCGATTCGTGTTGAATGTCTCTATTGAGCCGATGACATTTTTTCATGTGGATAAAGTCAGCGCAATTGAAAATGAAGTTTATACCTCACCTTGGTCAGTGCATGCCTTTATTAATGAAATACTGGATAATGGTTTTGCTTCGTACTATGTGGCGCTGCTGGATGAAGAAGTGGTGGGGTATGCTGGTATTTGGGTGATACTTGACGAAGCACACATTACTACTTTAGCCGTCAGACCAAGCTTCCAGGGTCAGGGACTTGGTCGCCAATTATTAGAGCATCTTATTGCCGAAGCTGCCATAAAAGGGGCAAAACGCATGACCTTGGAAGTGCGAGTTTCGAACGAAATAGCACAAAGATTATATAAGAAGTATGGTTTTGTAGCTTGTGGTGTGCGCCCTAATTACTATCCAGATGAAGATGCCTTAATCATGTGGCTGGAACGCTTACCTGTTAACACTGACAAAGCAGAGACGTCTGGCGAACAGCAAGCAATAAAACAAGTTGGAGAGCAGAAACGATGACCCAAAAATTGATTCTGGCGATAGAAACATCGTGTGATGAGACAGCTGCAGCCGTAGTGGCAGATGGTAAAATCATTTTGAGTAATATTATTGCTTCACAGGTGCCAGTGCATCAGAAATTTGGCGGGGTTGTGCCGGAAATTGCTTCTCGCCATCATTTAGAGATGATCAATGAAGTAGTCGAGGAAGCCTTGCTGGAAGCAAACTGTACTTTTGCAGATCTAGCGGCCATTGCTGTGACACATGGTCCCGGACTTGTCGGTGCTTTGCTGGTAGGAGTTAATACTGCTAAAACCTTGGCATATGCTTTAGATAAGCCACTACTTGCAGTCAATCATGTCCTCTCCCACATTGCAGCAAATTTTCTTGTCCATGAAGTAGTTTTCCCCGCTGTCTGTCTTGTTGTTTCTGGGGGGCATACTAACTTGTTGTATCTCACATCCCGCTGGCAAGCTGAGTTATTGGGCGCCACCCGAGACGATGCTGCTGGTGAAGCTTTTGATAAAGTAGCACGAGTACTGGGCCTCGGTTATCCAGGCGGCCCGGCCATAGATAAAGCAGCCGAGACAGGGAACAGCAGCGCTTTTGCTTTTCCCCGTGCTTTTACCGGGCAAAATAATAATTTTGAATTCTCTTTTTCTGGCTTAAAGTCTGCCGTGATTAACACCTTGCATAACTTAAAACAAAAGGGTGAAAACTTCCAGACAGCTGATGTAGCTGCTAGTTTTCAACAGGCAGTTGTTGATGTGTTAGTTGAAAAAACTTGTTTAGCCGCGGAAGTCAAACAAGTTAAAACTGTGCTGTTGGCAGGTGGGGTAGCAGCCAACCGTTCCTTAAGGCAGCAGTTGGAGCAGGCTTTAGCTGCTGCAAATCGCAACTTAATTTACCCGCCTCCGGTGTTATGTACTGACAACGCAGCGATGGTAGCTGCTGCCGGCTGGAACTTATATGTAAAACAGAAATTTGCAGGACTCGACTTAAATGCTACCCCAGTATTAGACAATTTATGGCAAGTACAGTAAAGAGGTTAAGTTTCCTGAGGGTCCATAATTATGGTAACAAGCTGTGGATAATGTGGATACTTGATAAGAATCCGCTAATAATGGGCTTAATCCTGTGGATAACTCTGTGGATACTGTGGATTATTATGTTAATTGATACCAGGGTTTATTAACAAAACCTTGCATAAACAGCGTATCAAGGCGAAATTGCTTGTTAACATAAGTACATTGCATAATACCGGCTACATAATTTCGACAACATCTTCGGAGCTATATTGCGT
>DASRMS010000092.1:0-1174 GCA_035647835.1 Oscillospiraceae bacterium | reverse complement strand
CGCTACAGTGCTTCTAGAGCTAGGTCTTACCACTGCAGCCTTACGCACTCATAACCATTGGATGGGATTGCCTAACAAGATCGTTAGCGGCGCACGTAAAAACTGCCCATATTACATCTTGCCTCATTGGGATAAGTTCGTTGCTAAGGTAGCCAACTATGTTAAAGAGTTCACCGGCAAGCCTGACCCAAAGCCCGAGCCGACACCCGCCACTGACGTGCTGTATCGGGTGCAGGTAGGCGCTTTTAAGAACAAGGCTTACGCTGATAAAATGCTGGCTGACTTGTCAAATCTGAAATATTTTAAGGACAATGGCATCGTGCCTTACATTTCTACCGCTGAGGACAGGAAAACCACTATCGCAAGGTCGGTTAGAATCACAGCAACACGAGGCTTAAACATCCGTGACAAACCGAACGGCAGAAAAATCGGCGCTCTTAATTTTGGTGCTGTAGTAAAAATATCGGAAGAAAAATCAGGCTGGGGTAAGCTGGCGGATCAAGACGGTTGGATCAGCACGGACTATGTAGAAAGCGTGAGATAAGAGGATGGCAGACGAAAAAGCAATGTGCATCGGGCACGAGCAAAGGATTTCAGCTGTTGAAGAGTCTGCCAAATCCGCTCACAAAAGATTGGACGAGCTGATCTCACTGAACGATAGCGTTAAAAACCTAGCTATCAGCACGGCTAAAATGGCTGAACAAATGAAAACGCTGACAGATAATAGCGCCAAGCTGGATCGAAAAATAAGCGATCTGGAGCTGAAGCCGGCTAGACGCTGGGAAACAGTCGCAATGCAAATAGTACAGCTGCTAATTGCAGGCGTTGTAGGCTATTTGCTAAGCCAATTGTTATAAAAAGAGGAGAAATTATGAAGCAAATAAAATTATGTTTTAAGGATTTTATGAGAGCAGCCCTAGTGAGGGCAGTGAGGACAGTAGCACAGACTGCGGTAGCTACAATCGGTGCGGCAGCGGTGATCTCGGAGGTCAATTGGCTGGCGACTGTATCTGCGTCAGTGCTGGCAGGGATCTTGTCTATTTTGATGAGTATAGCTACCGACTTGCCAGAGGTAGAGTAATAGGCAAGCTGAGATGAGGTGACGCAATGGCGGATAACCCTATTAGAAAAGTCAACGGAACGGCTATAGCTGCCGTTCCGTCATCTTATGTGT
>DASRMS010000091.1:0-3572 GCA_035647835.1 Oscillospiraceae bacterium | reverse complement strand
AGCACACACTACGCGCTTCGCTTGTTTCCGCCCCACTTTTCGCTACGCTCCAAAGTGGTACGGGTAACTTGTTTTTTAAACCGTGCTTGATGATAGGGAGAAAATAGTAGGCAACAGGAGGGGGTAAGCTTTTTTTATTATTTATTTCTACAAGCAAAGCCCCAACAAATAAACCATTATCAAACACACTCAGGACAGCTAAAGCCCCTACGGGCTGTTATCTGATATGGTTCATGCATAATTAGCGTTTCAACCATCTACCGACTGTAGATTGGTTCACCCCTAACTCCTTGGAGATAGCTTGTTGCGTCATACCCTCCGCCCTTAGTTCATACGCCTTTGCTCGCTTTTCTTTACTGGCATGTCGTCGCTTTGCTCCGCTCATTCTGCCCCGCGCTGCCTGCACCTGACTAAACTCCTCATCAGACCAGCGCTTTGTGTAGTTTTCCCAAACCCAATTAGAAACGCTTTTAGCCGTTGCTCTCACTTCAGCCGTAGGTAGCGGCTCAGGAAAGCTATTAAAGCTCTCTGCGGTGCTTAAAACAGTGTCAGACCACGAGTTGCGATTACTATTAATACGAAATTCTAAAACATTGTCATAAGCCCAGTACCGCAACATATCAAAAAGCGTGCAGTTTCTCCCTAAGCCAACACTCTGGCCCCGTCTAGGTAAGGTTTTAGGTAGCGTCAGCCAGTCGGCTAATTCGCCAAGCTCCCACGGCTCACTACGAAATTGACGAGTCTCCCAATGAGGATGGATGGGATTCTTGCTAATAAACCCCGTATATCCTGCATCAGCAGTCCACTTTTCCCGTAAGGCATACTCAATAGCGGCTAAATACCGTAAAGGTCTACGCCTCGCCACGTTTGAGCGGCAAACGGGTGTTTTTAGGCTGTAGTAAATGTGACAATGGTGGTTTTCGAGATTGAATGAAACCAGATTGGGCGCTGGTAAAGTCTCACTTTCCAACAAGCTCCAAAAATGCGGTGAGTCCAAATCAAACACCAACCACGACACACCAAAGGGTTTGTTATGCTGAATAAGCCGCTTTGTTAAGGCGATTTTTACCGACCTTATCTGCAACCCATAATCTAGGTTATCTGTGCAATACGGCTTGTGGGGTAAATTCTCAATAAACAGTTTTTTTTGCTCTAGCATCATTATTCTTGCTCATTTGCGCTAGAGTGCATACAATAAATAGAACTGATGCACTCTAACTTTTGTCGGTGAAAGTCATCAAACTTCAAAGCCTAACTGTTGTCGCAGTTGGGCTTTTTCTTTGCCTGCTTCTAATGTAACGCTTTACTGCGATATCGTCACCGTTTTTATACGTCAGGCACGCTTACCCGTCCGGTTTTGGCGGCTTGTATACGGCTTGCTGTTCTAACTCTGCAATCAACTGCTCAAAGCTCACACTCTCCTTTATTTCCTTGGCCTGCATCAAGTACATAAGGGCTTGGGGTTTTACTAAACCTTGGCGATACGCCCGCATCCGCTCCGCAATCTGTGCCATCAATACCGGCTTTTCTTTCTCTACAAAGACACGAACCACCGCATCGTCTAGTTCCATATCCGCTTGTATAGCGGCATAGTGCATAAACCCGATTAAATCTTGCTGTGCTAACTCAAAATAAATCGGGGCTACCTGCGTTAGCTCATTCACAAACAGCTGCATAAAATCGGCTTTGCTGGCTTGGTAAGTTGCTTCGGCCTGTAATGCAATGAAGTCAATAATCTCTGCCTCCTGCTGCTCAACTCCTGCCACAAACTGCTCATACTCGGCCTGCTCTTGCTGCCAAAAATCGTTTTTCGCCTTCACTGCTTCCTGCTCTCTTTCTCTCTCACGCTGCTGCAGAGCAAGTCGTTCTTGCGCTTTTTCTTGGCGTGCTAGCGCAGCCTGTTTTTCCTTTATCTGACGATACTGTTCCAGTGCAACCACCTGCGTTTTTTGAATGGTTGTTAACTCCTTGGCTAACTCTTTTTTTGCCTCGCGCATCGCCAATATTTCATTGCGTATCTTCTCATTACGCCAGCCCCTTGGCCCGACTTTTGGCTCTGGCACAATGTCTAATCCCCGATTTTTATAGCTCTGTAACGATACGCGCGTGTCTTTTTGTGCGCGTTCCAATGCTTCATTACATAGGTCTTCAAATAGCTGGCGCTGCTGTATCAACACCTGCTTATTTTCGGCTGGGGTTCGTGCGCCCGTCCCCCCTTTTTTACAACCACCCCGCTCTGGTTTTTTTGCGTTGTACCGTTTGAAAAACTTACTTTCTCCACGTTTGACTCCGTCTTGTAAACTTTCATTTAGTACAAAATGACAGTGCGGATTGATGCCGCCATCTGCTGATTGTGAGTAATGAATCGCATAGGTATACGCCCGGTGGGAGGCCTCTGTCTCAGCCCACCTTTCCACCAACTCAATATGTTGCTCCAGTGTTAAATCCCTTGGTAACACCAGCAGATGCTCAATAAAAAGCGTGCCGTTTTTACGCTCGTGCTTATCCGCTGCCGCCCAAAATTTGGTGGGGTCTTCTGCCGCCCAGTACGGCATGTTGCCGCTGCTTTCGTGCATCAAATCTTGCGCGGTCTTGTGCCGAGCGCGTCGCAAAATATACAGTATTTTTGCCAACGCGCTGCGCTCACGCATCTTGCCGCTGGTACTTTTGTACTGGCGGCTACCGATGCTGACTCGCAGATTTGCAACACTCATCACTCTCTCCAATAGGCACAGCGCGCGCGGTTAAGGGGGTCAAGGGGCGCAGCCCTTTGCGCGAGGTTGGGGTTTCTAAATGCGCAAGCAGTCGTAAGACAAAGCGGAGCTTTTTTTGAAACCCCTAACCGCGCTCTCCGAGGGCTGCTGCGCAGGGCTGTTTCATAAGTCAATATAAATGGCCCGCCTATCTTAAGCAAAAGCAATGAGGAAAAAGCTGCAATGTAAAAAGAACAATGACTTTTCTGCAAAAGTTGGCTTGTTGTTTCTATTTCGTGATCGTACAGTGCAAAAACACCCACCCTATTTTGATGAGTGAAATAATATGATCGATGAAAAACAACCCCAACAACAAATAACGCCTAATGAAACGAATAGAGCAGCAGCTCAAGCAGAAAGTGATGCCAAGGCAAAAGCGCAAGCGGTAGAAGCGCAAAAAAAAGAAAAGGCCGTGTTTGAGCGCATCATTAAAAAACGCAATGAAAAGAAACGCCTTTCTGAAGTTGAAAAAACAATTCTAGAATTAGCTGCGACGTATGATGCAGCCCATCAAGATGAAAAAGATATTTATCATGCGCTACTGAATACGCTAGTCAGGGAAGACGAAGCCAAAGCAGCCGAAAGACGCCAAGCACGAGAACGAAAAAAACTAATCAAAGATAAATTAGACAAGCTGCATGACACGCGCGCACGACACAAAGCAAACAATGCCCTTCATGTGGCTAACAACCTCTATAAGCTAGGTATCTTAAATAACGATGCAAGCTACAAAATACCCGCTGAGATTTTTTATTCTTTTATCAAAGCAAATTTACACTTACTCAACCAACCCGTTGAGCAAGCGGAAGCACCTAAGAC
>DASRMS010000090.1:0-8977 GCA_035647835.1 Oscillospiraceae bacterium | reverse complement strand
CTGTATAATATGCAATATATTCTGTTTTACAGTGAGGACACAAAAAACCGTGTTTCCAGACATCATCCCTAACAACCTCTATGCCTACCCCAAACAGTATAAACTCCTTCTTACATATATCACACTCAAGTTTAACTGTGTTTTTTGACAAATAAACCTCACCTACCTCTACAATTACAAAAGAAAAAGGCCCTACGGCCTTTAAATACTGGCATATTAGGGGTATTATACCATGTCACAAGCTACATTCCCAGGGCATCAATTTGTGCTAGATCCTCTTTATACTTTACTGCTCTCTCCTTTGCTGCTACAATCATTAAATCAAAATAATGTCCTAACTCTGTTTCGTCCACTTGTTGTTGTGTCCATCCCCACACACGTGCAGCTTGCAAATAACTGTATATGACGGTTTGATACGGATTTAATTCTAACTCCGGCCCGTCATAGGGGAGTTTTTTGGGAATTCCCCTAACTTCCCGACTACCTGCATTGTTACCCACTCACTTACTTTTTGAACAGCAGGAACAAAATCCATTACGTCCATTTCTTCTAGGATTAATTCCGCAGTTACATCAGGGTTGTTAAACATTACTTCCAATGTTTTAGCCATTTTAAACATCAAATCTTCATCCTGCATAGCTTTAACCTGATCTATTTTGCCTATATCTTTTTGTACTTTCACTATGTTTCGCCAGGCTTTCATTTTCAGTGTCCCGGCTCTATACTCTTTATCCCCAATTTTTAATTTTGGTACTTGCATATTTTAACCCCCTATTTGTTTTAGTTTTGTTTTGTATTTATCAAGCAAAAGAAAAGCGGCCTAAATGACCGCTATTAATCGCCCCCATCACCCTCATTAGTGCTCTCGTCTCCTTCTGACTCCAACATATCAGAAGTAAACCATTCGTTAGCACCACTAAAATCCTCATCATCTTCGTTTGCTCTCATACGCCATACATCATCATAAGCACGTTTAACAAAAGTACCGGTCAACTTATCTGGCTGGAAGGTAACAGTCCCTTCTTTTGTCTGTGAATCAGTAGATCCAGGAATAAACTTGCCTTTAGCAAGCCACACAAACCTCCTTTTCCCGTTTGACATAGTTCTTTCATACCCAAACGCTACGTAAGGAGGGGAATCTGTGGCCCTCTCTCGTAAAACACCGTCCTCACCTTGAATACTACCCAACAACACGGCCTGACCTTCGGATGAAATAACCGCTGCAGTAAACTCTAGTGAAATCTCCCCGATGCTTGTAGCTGTTTCAGATGGCCCATCATCCGCAAACAAAACCGCTACTGAAGCGTTAGGGTTGACATTCACGGTAATGGCATCCGCTATCTTTACCGGATCTTCGTATCCACACCCTGTTTTATCGTCATCAGTCAACAAAGCAAAATGCACATTCCTCAATCCAACTGCTACACCTTTACCCATATGTTTTTCCTCCTTAAATTACATTACATTAACTGTATTTCATAGATTACTTGTCTTAAATTTTCCGATTCAATAAATGTCTCTACCTTGTGGTAAGGCAAATATAAACTTTTTAGCTTATCCTGCACCAACTTTTCTTTAGCTAAATCTTTTGTCCTGGTATAAAGCTCTATCTGAAAATTACTTACCTCCAAAGCGTTTACGTCATCAGCCATCATATCATTACTGTAAACAAACTGATAAACAAGATACGGAAGGCTAACCTGGTCAATAAAATGGCTGTAGGCTACCGGCATACCTAGCGACTTCAGTTCTTGAACTAGCTCTGCTTGCGTCATACCTACCTTTAGCCCCCCTCCCTAATAATACGCTCTATTCGCTGGTCTAAATCCTGTGCATTGTTGTCATAAGCAGGTCGCAAATGGGGAAAGGCATCTACCCGGCCCTTACCACTTCTCTTTAAATGACCAAATTCCAACAAATGCACACGCCGGTAATGTTTTTTATTCCAGACATAATACTCACGCCTACCATATGCTGCTAAAACCTTACCTTCTTCCGTCTTTTTAAAGTGCTTGTAATACTCTGGAATTCTCCGTGGAGCCTTGGCTTTTGTCTCCTTCAAAACTAAGTCAGCAGTTCTTTTGACTTCTTCATCAATACCTCTGCTAACATTTTCTGTATATTCCTTTATTACCCCAGTAAGCTCATTCTCCAGTTGATCTATAGAAACCGTCTTAGCCATCGTCAGCCATCCTCTCGCAGGTTAGCTCCATCTCGTCAAAGGCCAGTTTGGAGCCATGGGAGGTCATGCCGCCTTTGTAAGTCCTGAGCACCTTGTATTTCTGTTCCTCAAACTCCACTTCCCGCTCTTCGCCATACTCTGCCTCATGAATTACAAAGACTATTTCCGGCTTTAGTCCTGTCATAGCTGCGTCGTAAAATTCAGATCGACCAATAGATTTCACTTTGCAAAGTATTTGCGTTCTTGTTTTAACCGGTATTTGCTGGCCGATTTCGTCCTCTTCCACGCCCCAGGCAATCAGCACCAACTCATGGTCATAGGTCATTGGCTATCACCGCCATGGTGGATAATGAGGTTGTGAAGCCTGAATTGCAAGTGCCGGGGCAGGGCCCCTGGCTCATCCCTGTTCTGATATCTCCAAGTAGCGAAGTCCACCACAAACATCAAATGATAAGGGTTGGTACCATCAAGCACCAACCCCTTCTCGTCTCCTAATTCGCTTGTAACGCCCTCTATGATAGCGACAAGGTATGTGTCCCTTACCTCAGTGGTTAGTCCTATACGAGCCTTTACTAGCCCCAAAACAGTGTTTACATCCATCCCATCGCCCCCTTAATGGCGACAATTATATCCGCCTTCAACATTCGTGCGTTCAGCCCTTCAATGCCGTGCTCATTGGCAAAGTCCATCAGTTCAGTCTTGGTCATCGCCTCTAGGTCAACAGGCATCGCCGAGGCGGGCATGCTGAACGCCTCTACTCGTTTCCCCCTTCTTCCCCAGCCTCGTTCTTTTCGGGTTCGTAGGTTACATAAAACCCAGCATTCTCATCTAGCACCCCGGTATCAAAACGCACTACGCCAGCCAACAGTTGGCCGTAGATATTGTTGTCCATCCACCGCAACGATACTTTCTTGCGGTCAAACAATCCGCAATACTCACGGGCATCACCGATAAAGGCGTTCAGGTTGGTGTCATCGTCACCCAGGATGTCATCATCCAGCACGACCACCTCACGGCCAGCGAAGGATTTGCCGGACGCAGCAGTGATACTGTCCTGCAGCAGGTAGCGCCCTTCTTTGTCCTTCACGGTGTCCAGTTCGTGATACAGGCTGGATGTCACAAACAGCTTGGCGTTATAAATGCGCTTTAGCTTTTTGTTTAGCACTTCTTTGAGCCCGTCCAGACCTTCCACGGGGTCGGCGGTCTTCAGTTCGCCGGTCCCCGTGTATGACGGTGCCGGAGCATCCTTGAGTATACCGGCAATAGCGTCGTTTTTGGTGTTGAGTTCCTGGTCAGCGATTTCTTCGGCAATTAGACCGATAACGTTGTAATCCGCATCGTCCACAGCTTCTTCGGAGATCGGAATATACCCGCGGTACGTGTCGATGTCATAGCTAACCTGGGCAAATTGCGGGTGCTCAAGTGCCGGGTTTTGTTTTAATTCCTCGACGGTCACCATGCGACCGCCGGACTTTTTAATGATCGGGATTTTACCGGACCCACGGTTTACCGGGATAGTCCGCACATACCTCTCCAGGTCTACAACTTCCCGTTTTTCTTTCACCGGTGCCATAATTTCTTCCGGGAAAATAAGCGATCCCGAATCTTCCGGGTCTACAATAACTTTGAAACCCACATCTTCAGGCAGGTTACTTTCAGGCTCCTCCCTGTAATGCTTCAGGCTTTGCCCTTTAGTCCTTACAAAGTCAATAATTGTTTTGCGCATTTCCGCATCCCTCATACCACCCACACCCCTTTTTCTGTCGTTATTTGTTGGCTCCTTGGAGTTAAGCTCCTGGAGCTCGGTTTCAATCTTTGCAATTTCTTCTTCCAGTTTACTTTTCTTTTCGGTCAGCTCAACCTGCTCACCCTCGACCTTGGTTACTTCTTCTTCCACCAGCTGAAGCTCTTCATCTGTCCCAGCTTCTTCAATGGCCGCTGCAAGCTCATCGCGCTTCTTTGTTAGTGCTCCCTGCTGGGTGTCCAACCCCCCAATTTCTTTGCGCAGGGCCTTCAGTTTTTTTGCTAAAACTAATTGCCTAAGCATTTACTCAACCTCTCTTTCAATTTCTTTTTTCTTACCTCTAATTGCCTTTGCTGGTGCTGGGCAACTTCCGCTTTTCTGGCCTGTACCCCGGTATCCTCATATTGAGGGAAGGTGCAAATGCTAACCTCGTGTAAGTCGACGCCAGTGATAGTCCACTTTACCGACCCGTCGTCCCGCCACTCGGTTTCTTCGGACACAATGTTAAAGCCAAAGGAACATCCGGTAACGTCCCCCCGTTTAACCCGCTCGTAGGTGTTGAGCGCATCGGTGTCGTTGGGGTTTATTTTTACTCGCCCCCATAAGCCATGGTTGTCTGTTTTGAGTTCCAAGGTGCCTGATTTATTGCGCCCCAACACCAAAGTGCTGTCGTGATTTATCAAGGCTCGGACATCATTGCCCAGGGTGTTGTCAAATGCACCGGGTGCAATTTCTTCAAAGGCTCCGGGCCAAAATTCTGTCTGCCTATTAAACACTGCAAAATACCCCTCGATGTACAGGTTTTCGCCATCGGTTTCGGCTCTAGTTTTTAATTCAGTTTGTAAACTGCGTGTTTGTTTTTTATCTCGCATTAATCCTCACCCCCTTTTGGGTTAAGTTTTTTCTGGTCGCCTATCATGCCCGCTGGTATGTAGTTCTCCAAAATAACCAACTCCGACAAACCTTCCAGCGGTGATAATCCCAGCCAGTCCCGGACCTCGTTGCCCGTCATGATGCCCCGGACATACATGTTTCCGCTTACATCGGCTAGTTCTTTTATGTCGTAGGCGTATAAACTGCGGGGGTTAAACTTGAAATACAAGTCCGGACTGTATAATAGTTTCCGGGTTAATTCCTGCTCCACGCCTTTAGCCAGGGGCAGGATAGTAGAGTTAATAAAATTGTTATACTCATCTTTGTTGTACTTGCCGACGCCTAAAAAAAACGCTGGTACACCAAAGACACCCGCCACCGTGCGCTTGTCGATCTCCACAGCGTCGTTAATAGCCAAGTCTTGCAGAGTCAACGGTTTCACCTGGTCAATCTCCAATAATTCAGCCGGGATGATCCATGGCCGCCCGGCTTCGGAGGATTCAAGATATTTCTGATACACCCCTTCCCGGCCTTCCTCGCTGGCCAGTTCAGCGGTCATGGCATCCACCTTAACTATTAGGCTAGGCATGTATTTACCGCTCATAAATCCCTTTTTAGTTGCGGTGGCTTGCTTTAGGTTGTTGGCAATATCCCTGAGCACTACCCGGTACCCTCGGCCACGGTATGGTTCGTTCGGATCGGGGTTTATGGCGAAGTGTAGTACCTCATTGTGGGCCAGTTTTTTATGGCCGTAAGTTATTTCATACCCGGCGTCAGTAGGTCCAAAGCTTATTTGCCAGGGTTGCAGCGGGACTAACTCGTCAATCAATCCGTTTTTAATTTTTGGAAATACCACGCTGTTACCGTTACCGTCCAGCAGCATAGTATAAACAATGTTATAAACCCATGCTTTGCGGGTCATTAAGCTATACGGGTTAATGTCTATTTTGCGGGATAGCTCGTTTACAACCCGGATGTCACCGTCGGCGGTATTTTGCATCAGGTGGATGGTCATGGAGCTAATCAGCTCCGCAATCTTGTGCGCTGCCATCCTCACTTCCGGGTTATTGCTTAGTCTGGTGTAGCCCGGCACATTAAGATCATCAAGCAGCCCACCCTGGGTAAGTAGCCAGTGTGCCGCATAATCCTGGGATATACTGGGATCAGCCCTCTTTCGTCCAATGTTTTTAATCCGTTTAAGTAAATTCACCTATCCACCTCCTTTTTAGTTGCACATAAAAAAGCACCTACTTTTTAGTAAGTGCTTTTCTTTTCTACTTATGTCCTAAATGATCTAGGATTTTATCTTCCCGTGCTCTTGAGTAGTGTTTATGGTTAGGATACCACTCATTAAAATCCTTATCGTGCTTGCTGCAATTGCAACTTAAGCAGGCGGGGATGATGTTATCTTTGGTGAATGCTCCCCCCTTCGAGAGGGGGACAAAGTGATCCTGCGTAAGGCTCTTTTTTCTCCCGCAGTAGGCACACTTATAGCCAAAGCTCGCTTTTATCTCCACCCAATCTTCTGGCGTTAAGTCACATGGTAGCGCTGCCTTCATTGTTCGCCTTTTGTTTTCCCATGTCCTTACCTTAAACCGATTTTCCTTTTTATATTGTGCCCGCATCCTGATTATTCTATCTTTGTTTCTATGATACCAGTTACTTTGCCGGTCCCTTATCCTGTGCCCATTTTGTTTCCGATAATATTTATCGTATTGAGCCGAATAATCCTTATTCCGCTCGTACCACTCTTTGAAATATTCCGGGTTCCGCTTTCTCCATATCCCCCTAACGGTCAAACAATGCTCCCGGTTTTCCATATAATATTGCCTATTTTGTTCAGATATTCGCTCCTTGTTTTTGCGCCGATAGTCCTTTTTATACTTTGCCGAGCACCCCTTGCAAATGGCTGTTAGGCCATACTTCCCCAACTTCGCCGCATGGAAGTGGTCTTTCGTGGCAGGGAATACCTTTCCACACTTTGTACAAATCTTTGTTAATTGCATAAAAAATACACCTCCCGTAGTGCGTCCCGAATTATACTAATGTGGGAAACATGGTCGGGAAACCATGCTTGTCGCCCCGTCGGGCTATCCCACAACCACATTTTATCATAAACCTAGCCATTAAGCCACTTTCTTGCGGTTCCCGCCTTTTGCAAATTTTTTAACATTTCCATTGCTGCAAATACACTTGCATCAAAGAGATCAATACGCTGGTTAGGCATTACTTTTTCGTACCTAACAGCGTCATCGACCTGCTCAATAGCCCTAACATTAGATACACAGTATTCGTATGCGTCACTATGTAGGTAGTAAAATTTGCTTGATTTAACTTTAGCTTCGATACGTCGGAAGCCCTCGGATTTAAAAAAGTATAACTGCGGGGCATCAACCACCCTTAAACCCGCTTTTCTTCCCTCAAGGTGAAACTCGCGCCCAAACTTCTTATCTAGACCGATTTGCTTAATATAAAAACCCTTCTTCTTCATCTCCAAAAACCACCGCACTACTGCCTGATAATCAGTCACCGGGGTGTTAGTCATTGTTAGCCACCCGTCATCCTGCCAGCCAAACAGCGGGATGTTATCCTCGTCGGCCTTAACGTGCGCCGCAACCACCGGAAAAAAGGCGTGGGTAATGGCTATATCAACATCACCATAGGACCCGTACAGGCAGGTGCCGCACAAGTCGTGAAGTTTAGCCAGGTCTGCCCCGCCGTACCACTCCACGGGTAGCCTGGCCAGTTCCGCCATGGTCCACTTGTATTTGCGGTCACTGGCCCGAAATTCATCCAGGTTAAAATAGGCCTTCATTGCCGACGTGTAAACATTAAGTGATTTTGCAAGGAATGACTTGCGTTGTTGTGGATCGTTTTGGGCTTGCTCTGCATCGTTCATGAGTTCCCGGCCCGACACTGACACGTTGTAATTCGGGTTAGCCTTTTCATGCTCAATCGGGTTAGTGTAATCCACGTTCCCTGCCTCATCCACATCGGCTTTGGCGATTAGCACAAAATATTGCTCATCCTTAACGGTACCATCAAGGATTTTTTGACAGTATTTTTTGCGCTGGTAGCAAAAAGACGTCATATCATCCCCGGCGGTGGTGATGCCGATGCACAAACTGTTCCGGTATGCTTTACCAGATTCTTTGATCGTGTTGTATTGGCTTGCGTTTTTGTAGAGGTGTAGTTCGTCCAGTATTTGTACCAGGGTGTTTAAGCTGTCCATGCGGTCGGAGTTGCCAGCAATGGTTTCAATCCGCATGTAACCATCATCCAGATCGCCGGAAATAGAATGTTCCTGGTTATTATCCAGGATGCGAAACCAGCCATCATCGCCCATATTGCGGATGTTATACAACAAAAAATTAAAACTTTGCAAGGCTTGTTTGAGCAATGCCCCGACGATAACAATTTCAGCCCCGGACTTTCTTTCCAGCAGTCCAATGCCCCAGGCCAGGGCCGACATAAATGGCGTTTTACCAGATTTCCGGGGCAGCATTATAAATGCTTCTTTGTATCGCCTTAAAATTGTCCCCTTGTGGAAAAATCCTAACAGGTTGTAAACAACAAATTTCTGCCAGGGCTCAAACAAAAACGGCCTGCCCCGTAGTGGGTGGCCGTCCATGTCCTCGCCTTTTTGATGGACAAAGGTTGTTTTAATGATCCCGATTACAAATTCAGCGTCTTTGGGCTTAAAATCGTAGGCCGGGTTTTTGAGATCGTCAAGAAACCGCTGACACATTTGGATTGTTTCTTTACATGCTACTTTTCTACCCTCGACAATGCTGTTGGCATACTCCATTACCACACTGTAGTTCTTGTTTTTTACTGTCAACTTAATTTTTTAAGTGCCTCGGCCAGTACCGATTTTTTACCGGTTTCAGCCGTTACGGTTTCCAGGCTCTTTGGGTTCAGACATAGCCGGTCGGAGTATGCCAAAATATCTTTTCGTAAATTCTCAAGCGTGGCCACAATGGGTGCTTTTTTGCTGCCGCCGTCTGCGGTGGGCACTTGAAACGCGTAATCGCTGTTCTTAAAGCGCTGGTTTATTTCGCAATATTGAGCAACCAAATCTGCGTATGTATCAATGAGCCGGTTATATTCGGGCTTGTGTGTACCCAGGGCTTTCATATCCCGGATCGTTGCACGCTTGATTGTTTCTTTAGTTGGTG
>DASRMS010000089.1:0-58503 GCA_035647835.1 Oscillospiraceae bacterium | reverse complement strand
CTGTTAAGGTCTCTTAACTTTTTCATGGTGACCCCTGCGGGACTCGAACCCGCGTTACCGCCGTGAAAGGGCGGTGTCTTAACCGCTTGACCAAGGGGCCAAAATGGTGAGCCATCCGCGACTCGAACGCGGGACACCCTGATTAAAAGTCAGGTGCTCTGCCAACTGAGCTAATGGCCCAAAAACGCCTTACGAATCAACATATTACTATATTCCATGATACTTGTCAATGGCCATTTTTTAACAGCGTGATGCTTCTTTTAACTAACCTGTTCTACTTGCTCTGTTGTAATATTAAGAAACTTATTATGGTTCTCCTTAAAGTAAAGATGGACTGAACCTACAGGACCATTCCGCTGCTTGGCAATAATGATTTCTGTATCATGGCGGTTTTCCATATTTTGATCGTAGTAACCTTCACGATAAATAAAAGCTACTAAATCGGCATTCGCCTCAATGCCGCCTGATTCAAGTAAGTCACTGAGGATAGGACGTTTTTTCTCGCGTTGTTCGACAGCCCGTGAAAGCTGTGATAGAGCCACGACAGGGACATCTAACTCTTTTGCTAAGGCCTTTAGTGACCGTGAAATGCCGGAAATTTCCTGCTGTCTATTTTCTACACGACCGCTGCCACGCATGAGCTGCAAATAATCTACAAATATAGCCGAAAGGCCATGTTCTGCCTTGAGACGGCGTGCTTTCGCCCGCATTTCCATCACTGAAAGGGCTGCTGTATCATCAATAAACAATGGTGCTTCCGACAGCGGCCCGGCAGCGCGGGTTAATTTGGGATAATCTTCATCCGAGAGATAACCGCGGCGCAAGCGTTGCGCATCAATATTGGCTTGTGCACAGAGCAAACGCTGCACCAACTGTTCCTTGGACATTTCCAAAGAAAAAATTGCTACTGGCAGTTTCTCGTTCACCGCAATATGTTGAGCCATATTCAAAGCAAGCGTAGTTTTACCCATACTAGGCCGCGCTGCTATAATCACTAAATCAGCATTCTGGAGTCCACAAGTAATATTGTCCAGGTCGTGGAAACCGGTAGGCACACCAGTTACCCCGCCCTTATTGCCCCAAAGCTTGTCAATGCGGTCAAAAGCACCCTTAAGAATATCTTTCATATTGGCAAAACCTTGAGGCGTGGAGCGCTGCGAAATTTCGAAAATCGTTTTTTCGGCTTCATCAACAATTTCTTCCAAGGAATCGTTAGCCTCAAAGCAGCGTGAGACAATGCCCGTAGCAGCATGAATCATCGTCCGCAGCACAGCCTTTTCTTGTACGATTTTGGCATAGTAACCAATATTAGCGGCTGTGGGCATGACATTGGCTAAAGTGGTGAGATAAGCAACGCCACCAATCGCCTCCAGTTGGTTTTGCTGGCTTAAGGCCTCGGCCAAAGTGATTAAATCGACCGGTTCATTTTTTTCAGAAAGCGCTAACATGGCCGCAAAGATATTTTGATGGCCGCCGCGATAAAAATCAGTTGGTTTTAGCAGCTCAGCTGCCGCCACAATGGCATCACGATCAATGAGCATTGACCCTAAAACCGATTGTTCAGCTTCTAAGTTTTGCGGGGGTACTCTTTCCATCATCCCGCTCAATTGGTACACCTCTTTCGGAAAAACTAATGATGTGAAATAACTTCTTCTTGACCTTTAAAAAACAATGGTAGTGCGTCCTCGATTTTTTTTACAGGAATCACCTGCATGCCGGGCAGACTGGGGATATCATCCTTATTTTCATACGGTACCACAACAGTGTTAATACCTGCCAAGCGTGCTCCATATAGTTTTTCAGGTATACCGCCGACAGGGCGTACATAACCCTGCAGAGAAATTTCTCCTGTGACCGCTACTTCCTGTGACAGCGGCCACCCCTTAATGGCACTTAGTAAAGCTAAAACAATGGCCAGACCCGCAGAAGGACCATCAATACGACCGCCGCCGATCACATTGACGTGCAAGTCATAGTTCTGTAGATCCTCGCCGGTAAGCTGGCGAATGACAGCAGCGGCATTAAACACAGAATCACGAGCCATACTGCCTGCTGTTTCATTAAACCGTATACCGCCTTTACCAGCAATATTAGCGGGAAAAGCCACCGCCTCTATTTCTATCACACTACCTAGAAAGCCGCTGACGCCTAGGCCATATGTTCTACCAAGATGTTCGCCGCCAGTATATTTTTTACTGGTTTGAGGACTATAGCGGCCAGCACGCAATGTTTCTAACACCAGTTCTTTACTAATGACAGCTTCAGTCTGTTGCTGCTGGCGGTAACGTGTGAGACCGAAAGCGTCAGCAAGCAGATTAACGGCTTGTCTACCCTCGGTGGTATGGCTGGCAATTAAAGCCGCCACATCGTTGGCTAAGGTTACAGACAATTTTGCTGCGGCCTCAACCACAATACTTTCAATATCTTGTGGTGTCAACGGGGCAAAAAAGACTGGTGTGCAACGGGAACGTAGAGCAGGGTTAATTTCTTCTGGTGCACAAGTGGTCGCGCCAATCAAGACAAAGTCCGCCGGAGCTCCTTCCTCAAAGAGTGCTCGGATATACTGCGGTACCTGCGCATCGGTAGGATCGTAATAGGCGGAGTCAAAGGAAACCTTTTTATCTTCCAACACCTTCAGCAGCTTACTTTGCAGCTGGAGATCCAGCTCGCCAATTTCGTCAATAAACAAAATGCCTCCATGTGCATCTGAAACCAAGCCAGGTTTGGGCTCCGGCACACCACCATCAACCAGATCGCGTTTAGCACCTTGATAAATGGGATCGTGTACAGAACCCAGCAGCGGATTGGTTGTTTCGCGTGGATCCCAGCGTAAAGTAGAGCCGTCAACTTCGATAAAGGGGGCCTGCGGTGAAAAAGCACTATCTGCTAACTGTTTAGCTGCTTCTAAGGCTAAACGAGCAGCTGTTGTTTTACCCACACCGGGCGGGCCGTAAATAATGATATGTTGGGGATAAGGAGAGGCTAATTTAGCCATTAAAGAAGTAACCGCCGCTTCTTGTCCGACAATCTCTGTCAGTGTATGGGGACGTAAAATCTCTAAGGCCGAACGGTTAAGCTTGGTGTGTTTCATTTTTTCTAGTTGGGCATATTTTTTTAATGTCTGCGGATTTTCCGGGCCGCCTTCGTCCTTAAGCAGCTGCCGTTTCATTTCATGCAGATATTCATCCTGTTTTTCCTGCATTTTTTCCGCAACTTTTCTTTCTAGATTCTCCTCCACAGTACGACGCGCCATGTTGTCTGCTAACTCGTCATAAAGCTGCTGCAAAATCAGGGGAATCTGTGCCGCAGTAGGCACCTCAGAGAGTGTGGGGTTCTCTAAAATGACTCTCTGCAGCCCCAGCAAGCGCTCTGCTGGTTGTCGCGAGCGTAACAGTGACAATGATTCCAGTTTACCGGCTTTAAGAATTAATCTATCAGCACCAAGCAGTTGGGAAAGCAGCGCATAAAGTGCATTAATTTCTTTTTTTTGTTGTTCTGGCTCAGCCGAAAAGTCGTTTGTTTCTATTGATCTAGTTGTCAATTTTTTTTTCATTATTTACTCCTGATGATTATTTAGGGGCTGCCGCTACTACTTTGACTGTTAAGCTTGCGTCTACTTCGGAGTGTAACTTAATCCGTAATGGATAGCTGCCCAGATTTTTGATCGGTTCTGACAGCTCAATTTTTCTTTTGTCCACTTTTACACCCTTTTTCTGCAATGCAACGGCTAAATCGCCACTGGTAACAGAACCAAAAAGTCGTCCGTTTTCACCCACGCGCATACTAATTTCTATTTGCATGCCGGAGATTTTAGCGGCCTTGCGTTCAGCTTCTGCTAAAACTTTAGCCTGCTTTTCAGCGGTTCTTTGTTGTTGTTGTTGTAGTTCTTTTAGTTGACCGCCGGTAGCCTCAACGGCTAAACCACGGGGAAATAGATAGTTGCGGGCGTATCCTTCTGCCACTTCCTTAACATCGCCTTTTTTACCCAGCGCTTTAACATCTTGCGCTAAAATAACTTTCATCTTAAATACCTCCTCGTACCAACAGCAACAGTAAGTGCTGTACAAGTTCTGCACAACCTGAGCAATCTCCTGCCGCTAAAAAATGTAGGGTTTACTAATATCTGTCTCTGTGGTTCGTTGCTAGATGCTAAAAAAAAGCTTGCGTCTTCAATGGGGGAGAGCAAGCTTTTTTCCTGTTTAGATCAACAGTTTGCCTTTTTATTTCCTTTAAAAAAGAGTCGCTTCCAGCAAGTTAGATAATTCTTTTCCGAAGAATAAAGCGCCCGTAAAGGACGCTTATGATTACTAAAGTGTTACTCAGCCGTATAGGGAAGCAGGGCGATATTGCGAGCCCTTTTGATGGCATTGGTTAACTGTCTTTGATGTTTTGCACAGTTACCGGAAATACGACGTGGCAAAATTTTGCCTCTTTCTGTAAGAAAACGTGCTAATTTATTTGTTACTTTATAGTCGATATGTTCGACTTTATCAACACAGAAGTTGCAGACTTTACGTCTGCCTCTGCGGCCGCGATCCCTTCGCATAACTTCAAACCTCCTCTGCGGATCAAGCTAAACTCCTTACGGAGCAGTTATCCTTAAATTTAAAAGGGTACATCGTCATCACCAATCATAGCATCGTCAAAAGAAGGCGCATCATCGGAAGAACGCTTTTCCCTTTTGTCCAGGAACTGCACACTGTCTGCTACCACCTCTGCCGCAGTACGACGCTGCCCATCTTTTTCATAAGAGCGTATCTGTAAGCGTCCTTCGACAGCCACTAAACTACCTTTACCCAAATACTTGGCACAATTTTCTGCTTGGTTACGCCAAGTGACAATAGGTATAAAGTCAGCTTCGCGCTGCTGCCCCTGTGTAAAACGGCGATCAACAGCTAAAGTGAAACTAGCAACAGCTACGCCGTTTGTTGACGTATAACGTAATTCCGGATCGCGGGTTAAACGACCGATTAAAATAATACGGTTTAGCATTCTTCTTTCACCCTCCCCGCTTAATCTTCCTCTCGAACTATGAGGTAACGAATAACATCATCAGAAATTTTAAAGTTTCGTTCCAGCTCATTAGTTACACTCGGTTCTGCTGTGTAGTTAATGAGGACATAATAACCTTCACGAAACTGTTTCTTTACCTCATAGGCCAGTTTGCGACGTCCCATACGGTTGATATTAGTAATTTCGCCGCCTTCGGCTTCAATAATCCCCGTAAATTTCTCTACCATTGTATTATAGGTATCATCGTCTTGTTCGGGTCTTAAAATAAACATGGTTTCGTACTTTGTCATGGCCTACTCACCTCCTCCCTATGGACTTTGGCCCCCGCTATGGCGGGAGCAGGGAAGTACATCCTATATAGTATCATACTCAATTTGCGCTGACAAGTCTTGTAGACAATTAAAGACGTTCGCGTACATTTTTTTCGAATTTACTGCGGGGAAGCATAATACTGCGGCCGCAGTTGATACACTTGATGCGAAAATCCATGCCGACCCGAACGATTGTCCAGATATCGCCGCCACAAGGATGCACTTTTTTCATCCTCACCTTTTCGCCAACTGTAAAATCAGCCACGGGAATCCTCCCCCTTAAGTTTACTGCGGTACTCCAAGACACGACGCGGATAGGGTATTTCTATACCCTCTTCGTCAAATTTCCTTTTAATCGCGAGCCGTAAGTTTCTTTCCACTTTCCATTGGCTCATAGAAATGGTTGTAGCCACGACACGAATCACAACAGATGAATCAGCAAGGGCCATCACACCTACCACGCTTGGCCCTGCCACTACATCGGCATCAGTGGCAGCATATTCGACAGCTACTTGCTCTAACAATGTAAGTACTCGGTCAAGATCCTCTTCATAGGCTACGCCGACTTCAACTAAAGCCCGCATATGTCCACGATTCCAGTTAGTTACTGAGGCGATTAAACCGTTAGGGATTATATATAGTTCTCCATCCCAGCCCCTAATTTTAGTAATACGCAGACCAATTTCTTCCACGGTACCGCTATACTCTAAAACAGTCACATATTCACCAATGGTAAATTGATCTTCTAAAATAAGAAAAAAACCCGAAATGACATCCCGTACCAAGTTTTGTGCGCCAAAACCTACGGCTAAACCGACAATGCCTGCTCCGGCCAAAATGGGACCGATATTTATTTCTAGGTTACTTAATAAAAGCAGGATAGCAAAGGAATAAACGATGTAGTGCCACAGGGAAAATAACAAGCCAAGCAGTGTTTTAGCCTTACCTTCTGGTAAGATAGAAGGCTTATGCTGCCCTGGCGTCAGGAGACGCGCAATGACATTTTGACCAAAACGCAAAGCAAGGCGGGCAAGTAAAATAATGAGGATGCCTTTAAAGATGCGTGAACCCCAAGTTAGCGAAATGTCTATAAAATAATCCTCGATAGCGGTTCGGGAAATGTTTAGTTGTGATAAATACTGCAGCATACCATCACCCTGCTTTGCGAAACTAAATTATTGTTTTTGATCAAGAAGGAGCGTGATTTCCTGAAAGACTATTTCTATTTCTCTTGATCCGTCTACCGTAAATAAAATTCCCTGCTCACGATAATAATTAATTAAAGGTGCTGTTTGTTGACGGTAAACTGTTAGACGCTGCTTGACAGTTTCTACAGTATCGTCTGCACGCTGGTATAACTCACCGCCGCACTTATCGCAAACACTTCGTACAGTAGAAGGATTAAACTTAATATGATATGTGGAGCCACAAGCCCGACAAACACGCCTGCCTGTTAAGCGCTCAATGAGCTCTTCTTCTGCCACATCAACATTAAGCACACCTGTAAGCGGCGTGCTTAACTCTTGCAGATTAGCATCTAAAGCTTCCGCCTGGGCAACTGTACGCGGAAAACCGTCAAGCAGATAACCGTTATTGGTGTCTGGTTGAGTAAGTCTTGCTTTAACAATATCCACTACTAACTCGTCAGGCACTAGTTGTCCCTGATCCATATACTCTTTGGCTTGTAAGCCTAGTTCAGTTCCTTCCTTGATCGCAGCACGGAAGATATCTCCTGTCGAAATATGGGGCATGTTGTATTTTTTTACCAAACGTTCACCTTGTGTCCCTTTCCCAGCACCGGGCGGGCCTAGTAAGACTATGCGCATGATTAACCACCTTTTCCTCAGTATTCATGGATTATCTAGTTATATTCTGTCCCTTCTTAGAAAAATCCTGCAACAAGTTGCTTAAAGCAAGGAGTAAATGCTTTTGTGTGCCTCCAATTCTGCTGTACATAGCATTAACACTCGTTAGTTTATGAGATAATTTGCTGCTCGCCAAAGATAAGAGCTGGTTAAATCACCTTGGATGAGCGTAGGGTAGACTAAAAGGGAGAAGGCATCGAGTGCTACGCAGGTCAAGAGGGCAAAGAATAAACCATCTGCACTGCCAACGACTAAACCAAGAAGACGCTGCCATTCCGGCTGGTTACTACTGGCTGCCGCAGCTTTAATTTGTGTAAACACCCTGATTACAGCCAGGATAAAGATCAGGGCAGCACTTAAAATTAAGATACGTACAGCCAGAGCTGCTAAGAGCGGCACTAAAGCCTCCTGCGCTCCGCTGACCGGGGAAGCAGCTAACTCCGGTACCAGCTTACGCAGTAGTGGGGCAGCAGCCGTGGGCAAATTTAAATATTGCTCCCCAGCTTGCGTGACTAAAATGGCTGCTTTGCCTGTCCGCTGAAACCAATCGACAAAAATAGCCTCTAGCTGCCACTCATTTTGCACATAAACGGCTAAGGGATTTACCAGAAAAAAAGCCATCAGCACAGCTAAAATTGATCCCAAAAGTCGTATAATCGCGGTCAGAGGCCCATTCAGATAGCCTTGCGCCGCCCCCCATAGCATAATACTCAGCGCCGCCAAATCAACCCAAGACATTATTTTTCCTCCTGCAATTTTTGTAGATATTACCCGGGAAATGGCATAAACAGTTAGTTTATCAGCTAAACGCTCATAACTACGGTTTATTTCCATATACTATCATATACGTATTCGAAACGGAGGGGAGCTATGTCTACCTATCCGCCGCATAGCAAGCAAAATAAACAAAGTGTTTATCGAGTTTGGCATACAGATTTATTTCCCGCGCAAGAAATCAAACTCGCCTTGCAGAGCTTAATCAAGGAAGACTTTTGCCCTGACCAACAGCATTTAGTAGTACTTTGTATTGGCACTGATCGCTCTACCGGTGATGCTCTAGGCCCTTTAACGGGCACACAGCTTACCAGAATGCAAACAGCACCTACTGCTGCTGTTTACGGCACTTTAGCAGCACCGGTGCATGCTGTAAATTTAGCAGAAACCATCATTACGATCTCTCAGCGCTTTGCTGATCCTTACATTATTGCCATTGATGCTTGCTTGGGGAAAAATGAGAGTGTTGGCGCCATTGATATTGGGCGTGGATCCCTGCGCCCGGGAGCAGGGGTTAGTAAGGAGCTCCCAGCTGTCGGCAACATCTATATCAATGGGATTGTTAATGTAGCCGGATGCTTAGAATATTATGTTTTACAAAATACTAGACTCAATCTTGTCTTTAACCTCGCCGAAAGTATTGCTCAAGGTATCAGCCTGCTATTGCCTGAATTGCCGGAGATAGTTACTGTTTCTACAAACGAAGCCGCCCGCTAAACACGGACGGCTTACTGCTGCTTGCTAGTTAAACTTTTTTTAACATTAATGGCGCCATTTTCCTTCTATTGCTCGTAATACATCCTCTGGATGCATACCACGAGCGTCAATCACCGGGCCGTCTTGCACAATCGTCTGCATCCCCATCACATCTTTGTCGCCGCCACTAATCACTGCTGCATCTGCGTTTTGCCCAGACTGCAGACTTACGACATGATAGCCTTTTTCCTGGAGATATTTGAGAACTGGCGTTAAACCCTCTTCCACCGCAATCGTGCGCTCCATTTTACCATCGCCTCCTTCTGCAGTTAGTTTTCTCAGCTGCAGGAGGTTTTATGCTGATCAGGTACCAGGAGCTGCACCATCGCTGCTTGCATCGTGACCAGCAGCGGTGTTTGGCCGCATAAGTCACCATCAACCTGCACAGCTAAAGGCTTTTCCGACTCTACGGCGATTTTAGTCCCCTGCCAAACTCGCACTGCAGGATGCTTAATATGTTGACCACGGTAAACACGAGGGAAGAGACGTAAAAAATTGAGACGATGAATACCTTGTACGACAATCACATCCAACAAACCATCTTGGGGATTAGCACAAGGAGCAATTTTCATGCCACTGCCAAAGTAACAAGCATTAGCCACCGTCACTAACCATGCTTCAACTACATGCACTTCGTCATTCACAGTAATTTTTATCTTTTGCGGTCGATAGAGGATTAATTGGCGCAGCAACGCTAATAAATAACCAAAAGAACCACCAATTCTTTTAAAAGTAAGATTTGCATCTGCCACTACCTCCGCGTCCAAACCTGAGCCTACGGCATTATAAAAGTAACGGCCATTAACCATGCCCAGATCTAAAGCGATGGTGTAACCATTTAAAATAATCTGCATCGCTGCTTCCGGACGATCAGGAATCTGATAGGTACGAGCAAAGTCATTTCCCGTACCCGCTGGAATCAGGCCGAAAGTCGTTTTTGTACCGGCTAAAGCCCCCGCAATGCGCGAGAGAGTGCCGTCTCCACCCACCCCGACAACAATGGCACCTGCTGCGGCGGCCGCTTTTGCTAGTTTTTCGACATCAGCAATATCTTTACTCATGGCAAATTGGAAGGATACACGCTGTAAGTCAAGAAAGAGCTGCAGCTGCTGCCAAACAGCTACCGCCTGGCCATTTTTTGCTGTGGGATTTATGATAAAGAAATATCTCTTTTCATTATGCATCTATTTTTTCTCCATTACAATTTTTCTGCCTGCGTCACGAGCATCGCAGTTGCCTGCCGAACTGCTTCCTGCTCTTCGGCACTCAGCTTATAAGTAGATTGTGCAGCAGTAACCGGTTTGGCATAGAAACGTGATTCCTCGCGACCATAAATACTGCTAAAGATCACACCATCCTGCTTCCCATTGAGCAAGGCCACGGCAAAACTTAAATCACCGCCTGTATTTTGAAAGGCATTAAAACGAACAACACCGATGCCGCGCACTGTGGAGACGAAATTGTGCTGCAGAAGGGACATCTGTTGTCGGTTTTCCTTAATTTCAGCTGCTACACTACGCAAATCAGCGTGAAGATTCACAAGCATTCCTTCTAAACTCACACTATCTGTACCAGACATAAACTCTTGATACCTTTGTGTCAGCCTCTTCAGCCGCACAGCAAGCATAGAGCAAAAAACCAGTAAAAGCAGCGAACCCCCCGCCAAAAGATATAAATATAATTCCATACCAACTACTCCTCCAGTATTTAAACACTAAAATTTGCGTATAGTGGGAGCAAGACAATTAACCACAGCAAAACCACCAAAAATGCAGGCAAGAAATTAGCAACCTTAATCTCTTTTAGGGCCAACAGATTAAAGGCGATCGCAATAATCAAAATACCGCCTACTCCTGTCAATTCCAACAAGACGGCAGGAGAAAGGTAGGGTTGCAGTGAACCGGCGGCTAAAGCGATACCGCCCTGATACAACACCACGGGAATTGCGGCCAAACACACTCCAGGCCCCATGGTTGCAGCAAAAGCAATGGCTGTAAAACCATCTAAAATTGCTTTTACGTACAAGGTTTGGTGCTGGCCTAACAGGCCGCTCTCCAAGGCACCCGTTACTGCCATGGCACCAACCACATAGACTAGCGTCGCAAAAACAAAAGCACGAGCCAGCCCTGAACTAGCACGAGCTGCTCGTTGCTCTAACCAGCTACCTACTCGTTGCAGCCACTCATCAATACCAATCAGCTCGCCCAACACACCGCCAATAATCAAACTGAAAATAATTAGCACAGCGTTTTGCATCTGCAAAGCCATCTGCATACCAATTACTAAAACAGCCAACGAAATACCCTGCATAATCAGCTCTTTTATTCTCTCGGGCATTTTATGGCCTAAACAGACTCCGAGTAAACCGCCTACAACAATTGCTATGCCATTTACTATGGTTCCCTGCAAAATCAAGAACATCTTTTTATTCCCTTTCTTTAAAAAATACCTACTCTTTCCTTGCCCGGCTGCAGAGTATTGTTCTATTGAGCTTATCAGATGGGACAGCTAGATTTGTTATCTAGCTCTGACAAATAATAATGTTTCACGTGAAACAACGAAGAATTAATCGACATTGTTTCACGTGAAACAAATTTTGTGTTTTCCTACCCTGGCAATTATTAAAATAGAGTCTCGCAAATCCTTTCTAATTCCTCAAGGTCATAAAAATGGACTTCTATTTTCCCGCCGCCTTTATTTGAGATACGAACATTGACCGCTGTACCGTACTTTTCCCGTAGTCTTTCCTCTATATCAACAATATAGCCATCTTTTGTCTTGCGTGTCTTCTGCTGGCGGACTGATGTTTTCTTTTGTACTTGTCCCGCCAGACGTTCTGTTTCTCGTACTGACAAGCCCAATTCAATGGTTTTTCGGGCAGCTTCAGGCTGTTTTTCTAATGGCAGGCCTAAAATTGCCCTGGCATGTCCTTCTGTCAGATTACCGGTAACGATTTCCCGCCTGACATCGTGGTGCAAGGCGATTAATCGTAAAGTATTAGCTACCGCTGAACGGCTTTTGCCCACTCTTTCTGCTAGCTGACCCTGTGTGTAGCTAAATTCTTCCATTAATCTTTTATAAGCCTCTGCCTCTTCCAAGGGATTTAAATCTTCTCTTTGCAGATTTTCAATTAAAGCAATCTCCATCATTTCCCGGTCAGATAAAGATCTAATCAGGACAGGAACTTGGTCTAAACCAGCCTTTTTGGCAGCTCTGAGCCGCCGCTCGCCAGCAACCAGCTCGTAAGTTGATCCCGTAGGACGGACGATTAACGGCTGTAAGATGCCGTGTTGTTCAATGGAACGTGTTAACTCTAATAATTTCTCTTCATCAAAGCTTTTGCGGGGTTGGTTAGGATTAATTTCTATCTCTGCCACACCAATTTCAATGGCATCGGAAAGAGGTGTCTCATCAATTTCGGGGATTAAAGCCTGTAAACCCTTACCCAGCCTTTTTTTGCCCATTGGCGATCACTTCCTTTGCCAATTGTATGTACGTTTCTGCTCCTTTGGAGCGCTCGTCATAAGCGATGATGGGCATCCCGTGGCTGGGGGCCTCACTCAGACGAACATTGCGGGGTATAACTGCGGCGAACACTTGGCTGCCAAAGAATTTTTTTACTTCATCAGCAACCTGTACAGATAAATTAGTGCGTGCGTCAAACATGGTAAGTAAGACACCCTCATATTCTAGTTCAGTATTTAAATGCTTTTTAACCATTTTTACGGTGTTCGTGAGTTGGCCTAACCCCTCTAAAGCATAATACTCACACTGAATAGGTACCAGCAATGAATTTGCGGCTGAGAGGGCATTGATGGTCAGCAAACCAAGAGAAGGAGGGCAATCGATAATAATAAATTCGTATAGCTCTTTTATCTCTGACAACACTCGTCGCAGCTTTACTTCGCGAGACATCGTTGGTACTAATTCAATTTCTGCCCCCGCCAATTGAATGGTAGCGGGGGCGACATCCAGATTCGGCAGCACATTTCTCTGGATAACCGTTTGTAAAGGAACCTCATTAATCAAGGAATCATAGATACAAAACTTAAGCTCTCTTTTTTCCAACCCGATTCCGCTAGTGGCATTTCCCTGGGGATCTATATCTAACAGGAGAACCTTTTTTCCTTCCGCTGCCAGACAAGCACTCAAATTAACTGAAGTGGTTGTTTTACCGACACCGCCTTTTTGATTTGCCACTGCTATAATACGAGTCATAAGATCACCTCGCTCTCTGCAGTACTAACTATTATTCGCGTCAGCTTTTACCATTTCCTGCACGAAAGCGTAATTTACTACTGCCCGTTGTTGATAGTTGTCGTTAATTGTTAGCAGCCTCATGGGCAATTACCTGGGAAATAGCTGATTCTGTCTCTTTTTTGTATTGCTCTGCTAGCTTACTAGTTCTCTTACTCTTGGGTACGTAAATAGTTACTTCTAAATAATCACCACAATCCTTTTCTTTTAGACGAGGTCCCAAGCCACCTGATTCCAATAAAGAGACAGCTTGACGGATTGTGTTAAGGAAGATGCGCACATCACGAATGATTACCTTTTTACGTTCTTTAGATGGGGGGGCTAACTTACTTAAGTAGGCAGCCACACGGTTTTCAGTTTGCCTGACAGTATACCCCAAATTACACACTTCATGTAATATTTTGTTTTGTGCTTCCTCATCAGGTAACTTCAGTAGAGCGCGTGCGTGTCTTTCTGTCAAATCATGATTCCTTAATTTTGCCTTAACGCTATCCGGTAGTTTCAATAAACGCAATTTATTAGCAATTGTCGATTGGCTTTTACCTAATCTTTGTGCTAAAACTTCCTGCGTCAATTTAAACTCTCGCAATAAACGCTCATAACCAGCTGCTTCTTCGAGGAAAGAGAGATCCTCCCTTTGTAGATTTTCGATTAAGGCCATCGTGGCCATGGCACTTTCTGAAATATCTTTCACTACAGCAGGAATTTGTGTCCAGCCTAGTTGTTGACAAGCCCGTAAACGCCGTTCACCCGCCACCAATTCATAGCCGCCTGAGATGGTACGCACTATAACAGGTTGCAGGAGCCCGTACGTTTTAATTGATTGCATGAGTTCTGCTA
Organism: Oscillospiraceae bacterium; assembly: GCA_035647835.1. Lineage (GTDB taxonomy): Bacteria > Bacillota > Dethiobacteria > Dethiobacterales > Dethiobacteraceae > UBA9865. Next base: position 44,687 of record DASRMS010000089.1, on the reverse strand, counting down.
ACTTTACCGCTGCGAAGAACTTCCGCGGTTGAAATGGATTAGGTCGAATTTTATTGATGTCTATTTTCTGTAACTCACCCTGCTCATACTCCATTTCTTCAATATTCATCAAACTTCCCCAATCTTCGCTCATCAATCTCCCTCCATCTCTATCTTCTTATCACGCTAATTATTCGACAAACCAAAGGAATATCCTGCCATTATTTCTCTGCTTGCAGAATATATTTTGGAATTTTGCCAGGATTTTAGCAGCGTAAGTAAAAAGCAGCTAAAATTGGCTGCAGAATGATATAAGGACTTCCCTCGCTATGGGAAGTCCTTATAAAGGCCTTTTGGCCGGCAAGCCAGCTTTCCGAGGGTATCTAGCTGACGTGCGGGAATTTTTTCTAATCACCAGTAAGCTTCTTTTGCCGAATTGCCGCGGCAAATCATAGGTCCACACCTTTACCGGCTCGCCGTCCAAGGCCAGCAGCGCATGTTCTGCCAACTGCAGTTCCTTTTCACCTTCTGGGCCTTTGTAGGCAACAAAAAAGCCGCCTACTGCCACAAAAGGCAGACATAACTCCAAAAGGACATTTAGTTTGGCGACAGCACGTGAAACCACAAGCGGAAATTTTTCTCTGTAGGCTATTTGTTGGCCGTAGTCTTCTGCACGACCATGTAAATAGTTTACTCCTGTTAGTTGCAGATTTTCACTAAGCTGCTGTAGAAAGTTAATCCTCTTTTGCAAGGCATCCAGTAGGGTTAGCTCTAAGCTAGGTCGAGCAAGCTTAAGGGGAATCCCTGGCAAGCCTGCCCCGCTGCCTAAATCCAAAAGTGGCCCACTCAATTGAGGAAATATTACTAAAAGCATCAGTGAATCTAAAAAATGCTTAATCATCACTTCCTGTGCTTCCGTAATACGTGTTAAATTGATTTGTTTATTGTGGTAGATGAGCAGCTCATAATAACGTCGAAAGAGTGAGGGAGCAGTCTCGGGCAGGCTAATGCCTAAATCTGTACTTAAATGACTTAACTCATTCCACATGTCCCTGTCCTCCACGTTTTTTATGTTGCTGTAGATGGACTAGTAAGACAGCGATGTCTGCCGGCGAAACACCGGAAATACGACTAGCCTGACCAAGAGAATGAGGCTTAATCTGCTTGAGCTTTTCTGCCGCCTCATGTGAAAGCCCTGATAAATTAAGATAATCCATGTTTTCAGGTAACACTTTATGTTCCATTCTTTTAAACTTTTCGATCTGCTGTTCTTGTTTAGTAATATATCCTTCGTACTTTACTTGAATCTCAACTTGTTGTGCTGCTTCCGTAGAGAGTAGTGCAGCTTCAGGGAGTAACTGTAAAAGGTTTTGATAGCTGATTTCGGGTCTCTTTAATAGTTGGCTGGCCTTGACGGCCGTTGTTAACGGTCGACTACCCCAGGCCTGGAGCAGTTCGTTAGTCTGCTCACTTGCGGTAATTGTAATTTTTTGCAGACGCTCTTTTTCTGCAGCTACGGCAGAACTTTTGGCCGTAAAGGACTGATAACGTTCTGGAGAAATTAAGCCAATCTCGTAGCCTAGCGGTGTTAATCTGGCATCCGCATTGTCCTGGCGCAGCAGTAAACGATATTCAGCCCGGGAAGTCATCATCCGGTAGGGCTCCAAAGTTCCCTTTGTCACCAAGTCGTCAATAAGAACACCAGTATAACCCCGAGCACGGTCAATCAGCAATGGTGCTTTTCCTTGTACAGCTAAAGCAGCATTGATCCCCGCCACTAACCCTTGAGCTGCCGCTTCCTCATAACCAGAAGAGCCATTTATTTGTCCTGCACTGTATAGCCCTGCTATAGTTTTTGTTTCCAAAGTGCTCTTTAACTGCAGTGGATCAAGACAATCATATTCAATGGCATAACCAGTACGTAATACTTTTACTTTTTCTAAGCCGGGAATACTACGCAGCATGGCAACCTGCACATCTTCCGGCAAACTAGAGGACATCCCCTGTACATAATACTCCGCAGTATCGGCACCTTCTGGCTCTAAAAACACCTGATGCGTGGGCCGCTCTTTAAAACGTACTACCTTATCCTCAATCGAAGGGCAGTAACGAGGTCCTACACCTTTAATATCGCCAGCATAGAGGGGGGAGCGGTGTAAATTAGCGTGAATAATTTGATGAGTTTTTTCTGTCGTATGGGTGAGCCAACAGGGAATCTGGGGAGTTGCTGCCGGCGGTCCTGTAAAGGAAAAGGCGTAGTGCTGTTCATCGCCAGGCTGCATGATTGTTTTACTAAAGTCGATAGAATCACGATGCACGCGAGCAGGCGTACCGGTTTTAAAGCGACGCAGCTCTAGGCCGATTTGCTTAAGATAAGTAGATAATTTAGTGCTGGCTAATTGACCATTGGGTCCTCCTGGATAATGATAATCGCCAATGATAACTCTACCGCGCAAATATGTGCCGGTCGTCAGCACTACGGCAGCGGCACGGTAGAGGGCACCGGTGCCGGTAATCACACCTTGCACTTGACCGCTGCGCACCTGAAATCTTTCTACCATCGCTTGATGTATATCTAAATTGGCGGTGTTCTCCAGAGTTTTACGCATTAGCCACATATACATTTTTTTATCTGCTTGTGCGCGCAGCGCATGGACGGCAGGTCCCTTTCCCGTATTTAACAGGCGCATTTGTATGCTGGTCTGGTCAATATTGTGGGCCATTTGCCCGCCTAAAGCATCGATTTCCCGCACTAAATGTCCTTTGGCTGGGCCGCCAATGGCAGGGTTACATGGCATCAAGGCAATGGCATCTAAATTTATGGTTAATAATAGAGTCTTACAGCCTAAACGAGCTGACGCTAAGGCTGCTTCGCAGCCCGCATGGCCAGCACCCACGACTATTACATCATATTCTCCACCTACATAAGTCACTGCATCACACCCTAACTTTTACTTACCAATACAAAAGCTGCTAAATATTTCATCTACTAATTCTGGTCCTACGCTTTCTCCCGTTATTTCTCCCAAGGCGTCCAAGGCAGCATGTAAATCTATCGCCAACAGGTCCACCGCATAACCAGCCTCAAGGGCATTTTGTAAGTCATAGAGCGCATTTTTTGCTTTTAAGAGGGCATTTTTATGCCTAGTAGAAGTCACAAGTACCGAATCCGGTGTTTGTACGGCTCCTTTAAATACATATTGGATAATGGTATCCTCTAAATCCTGCAGTCCCTGTTGCTTTAAAACAGACATCGGCACAACCGGTAGAGGAGTTAACTGTGCTTTTAGCTGCGCTGCTGCCGCTTGCGGTTCTGCTGCTAAATCCGTCTTATTAGCAATAATAATACAGGGTTTATCCTTAATTATCTGCAGGATTAATTTATTTTCCTCATTCAAACCTGCTGTCAGCTCTAGCACTAAAAGTACTAAATCCGCTTTATCTATCGCCGAGCGGCTAAGTTGCACGCCAATTTTTTCTATTTCATCACGTGTTTCACGAATACCTGCGGTATCGACAATGGTCAGGGCAATGCCGCCTAGATTAATACTTTCTTCCAGCACATCCCGGGTTGTCCCAGGAATCTCAGTCACAATGGCTCGTTGTTCCCGCAACAGGGCATTTAAGAGTGAACTTTTACCCACATTAGGCAAACCCACAATAGCAGTTTTGATGCCTTCACGTAGAATTCTCCCTTGCTCTGCCGTGGCTAAAAGTGCCTCTAGTTGAGCAAAAGCAGCTTGTGTACTATTGGCTATTTCCTCACGGGCTAAATCTTCGACATCCTGATGTTCAGGAAAGTCAATCGATGCTTCGACATGAGCCAGCATTGCTAATAAGCGGCGGCGAATTTGCTTAACTTCTTGTGAGAGGTGACCTGTTAACTGCCGCACACTAACCAGCATGGCCGCCTCTGTTTTGGCTCTGATGATTTGAATCACAGCTTCTGCCTGGGCTAAATCGATACGTCCATTAAGAAAGGCCCGCTGTGTAAACTCACCGGGCTCTGCTAAACGCGCTCCCTGGGCTAAAATAAGGGCTAAAGTTTTACTGAGCGGCATAATGCCGCCATGGCAGTTTACTTCCACCACATCTTCACGCGTAAAAGTATGGGGGGCACGCATAAAGGAAATAAGTGCTTCATCAATAACCTGCTCTTTCAGCGGATTAACTACCTTGCCATAATAAAGATGATGACTTAACAGATTTTCCGGCTGCTTGGCAAAGCTAAAGATGCTTCTGCCGATTTGCTCTGCTTGGGGTCCACTAATACGCACAATACCAATTCCACCTTCGCCTGGAGGCGTGGAAATAGCCGCAATGGTATCTTCAAACATGCTTTGTCCCCTTTCTGATCCTTAACTGCTTCAACTCCCTTGACGACCCTGGCACAGGAGTGAAAGGTGAAGAAAAACCGCCGCCTCGCAGGCGGCGGTTGCTTTTTTATTTAGGTGCGATGATCACTTTGCGATATGGTTCATCACCTTCACTATAGGTAGACACAGCAGCATGTTCCTGTAGTTCTGTGTGGATGATACGTCTTTCCTGAGGGCTCATTGGTTCCAGCACAACCTCACGTTGAGAACGGAGGGCTTTTTTTGCTAAGTTTTGTGCTAGTGTGCGCAAAGTTTCTTCTCTTTTTTCACGATAATCTTCTACATCAAGGAGCAGGCGCCCATCCTGTCCAGGAAACTTTTTATGATAGACAACGCTTAATAGATACTGCAGGGCATTGAGTGTTTGTCCGCGTTTGCCAATTAGTATACCCATCTTACTGCCGTTCACACTCAATTTTAACACTTGTGCAGTTTCTGTAACTTCGATCGTACTAGTTAATCCTATTTTGCCAATAATCTGCTCTAAAAAATCATACATATACTGAGCGGGGCTGATTGTTTCCGTCACACGAACACGCGCTTGTTTAGAACCTATTAGGCCCAAAAACCCTGCACTTGGTTCGGTAACCACTTCCACTTTTACTCTTTCCGTGGGTAAAGCAATTTCAGCGAGCGCTTTTTGAGTTGCCTCTTCGACGGTCTTAGCAGTTGCTTCTACTACCTTCATTGTTCATTTACCGCTCCCTTCGGTGGTTGTCTATGAATCAACAAATGCTGCACCAGGGAGAGCAAGTTATTAACTACCCAATAGAGCACTAAACCTGCGGGGAAGCGAAGGCTGAAATACAAGAGCATCAGCGGCATAATAGTCATCATCATTTTTTGTGACGGATCAGTCATGGTTAGTTTTTGCTGAATATAAGTAGTGAGTCCTGATAAAATGACTAAAATCCAATACCCTGGGTACTGCTGCCAAACTGCTGCTCCGTTAACTGTCGACTGCAAAGCAACACGCATATCGATACCAAGCAGAAAATATTGCTGCGGGTCAATAGTCGGCGCAGATTGTAACATCCGAAACATCGCAAATAGAATTGGCATCTGTACAATTAAGGGGAGGCAGCCGGCTGCTGGGTTAATTTTATGTTTCTGCCATAATTCCATCGTGGCCTGATTTAGTTTTTCTTTATCATTTTTATACTTTTCCTGTATCTTTTTTAGTTCCGGCTGTATCTCCTGCATTGCTTTGGCAGAAGATAACTGCTTACTCATTAATGGCCACATAACTAAACGCACAAGAATCGTTAATACAATAATAGACAAGCCGTAATTATGCGTAAAATCATTTATTGCCAGTAGTATAGAGTTTAACACATCTACAATGGCCGCAATCATTCTTTGGCCTCCTTTTCGTGTTCATCCACAGGATCATAACCGCCTGGGTGAAGAGGGTGACAGCGACTTAAGCGTTTTATTGCTAGCCACAACCCTCGAGCAGCACCATACTGCTCTATTGCTTCTTTCGCATATTGTGAACAGGTTGGAGTAAAACGACAACTAGCTGTTTTGAATGGTGACAAAAATTTTCTGTAGAAACGTATGAACAAGAGCAATAGCCGTTGCATTCCCTCACCCGTATCTTTCATTTTTCTAAACTTGTGCTGACTTATTAACTGAAAACAGACCGCCCCTCTTGAGAATTTGCTTCATTGCGGTGGCGGCCTGTTGATAGTCTAATTTAGCTGCCTGGGGCCTGGCAATAAATACAAGGTCTTTTCCTTGCACTAAATCAGCAGCATGTAAACGGTAAGCCTCCCTGAATAACCTTTTAACACGATTTCTCGTAACTGCATTGCCAACTTTTTTACTAACAACAAATCCTGTACGATTTTCTTTTTCCTGATTTGGCAATTGGTAAAGTACGAGTGCTCTCATTGCTAGTGAGCGTCCTTTAGTGAAAACATGTTGGTATTCACTATTTTTACGGATACGACCGTTTTTTTTCATCTTATCTACCTGCTTTATGCCGATAGTCTCTTTCTTCCTTTAGCTCTTCTTCTTTTTATTACCAAACGGCCCGCTGGCGTTGACATGCGGCGACGAAAACCATGTATTTTTTTTCTTTTTCTAACTTTGGGCTGGTATGTGCGCTTCATTGATTACACCTCCTGTTGCAGTTAGCAGTTTATCAAATTAATAAAGAAACCCATATCAAAAAGATTATAACTTTTTCATCTTTTGATGTCAAGAGAAGCTAATGGGTAAAACCCTTGCTTTTCCTGATCTTGCGGCAGTTATTAACAATCACTATTGCGGCGTTGGCCAGATTTTGTTAAGATAAGAATGTATATCCTGAGAGCTTGTTTGCTAACATCAATCTTATTGCACTGCCCTGTTTCAGAAGCTACATAAGAGCTCACTACTGCAAAGTTGACAATAAAAGATTTTTGTCCAAACATACTTTATAGTAATAAGTGAGGAACCAGTAGTTTTTTGGTGCTTGTGGATAATCGTGTGGATAACAATCTATCCACACCCTGTGCACAACTACATTCTCTCCCATAAAAAGAGCCTTACTAATTAGGCTATTTTGTGTGTTATCCACAGATAATGTGGACAACAGCTTTAAATTGTGGATAACTCTCACTATTTGCTTATTATTTATGTTTTTGCCTTGTGTAGTATGTGGATAACTTGTGAATAGTTTTTCTACTGGCTGGCTAATTAACGCGGAGTGTTTTGCTTGAGGAGGATCATGTAAATGGAATTTGAACTGCTGGATATCTGGCAGGCTACCTTGGATCAAATCGAAACAAAAATGAGTAAGCCTAGTTTCGAAACATGGTTAAAAACTACAAAACCTGTTTCTATCAATAGTGAGTCACTAGTGATTAGTGTACCCAATGACTTTACTAAAGATTGGATGCAAGGGCGGTATGCAGATTTAATTTCCCATGCTTTACAAGAGGTAGTGGGCAACGAAAATTATCGTGTTCATTTTGTCACACCCCGTATCAATGACGATGATGGTAAAGATTTTAATCAAGAAGAAGTAGTAGCTTCCCCACCAACAAGAAGACCGGAGAAACCTACAAGTACTTTATCTACGTCCTGGTTAAATCCCAAATATACCTTCAACACATTTGTTATTGGTAATAGTAACCGTTTCGCACATGCTGCTTCTTTAGCTGTCTCTGAGGCACCAGCTCGTGCTTATAACCCGCTTTTTATTTACGGTGGTGTGGGTCTTGGTAAAACTCACCTGATGCATGCCATCGGTCATCATGTTACAGATAACACACCTGCCAATCGTGTCATGTACCTTTCTTCAGAGAAATTTACTAATGAATTTATTAATTCTATTCGTGATAATAAAACAGTAGAATTCCGTAATAAATATCGCACGATCGATGTGTTATTAATTGATGATATTCAGTTTCTCGCGGGAAAAGAAACAACACAGGAAGAATTTTTCCATACTTTTAATGCTCTCCACGAAAATAATAAACAAATTATTATTTCCAGTGACCGCCCACCTAAAGAAATACCGACCTTGGAAGATCGTTTACGCTCACGTTTCGAATGGGGCTTAATTACAGATATTCAACCACCTGATTTAGAAACTCGTATTGCTATTTTGCGCAAAAAAGCTTTTTCCGAAAACATCACGATGGATGATGATGTTATTCATTATATTGCTAATAATATCGTTAGTAATATTCGTGAATTAGAAGGAGCCTTCATCCGGGTTATTGCCTATTCATCTTTAACCAAGCGCAGAATTGATATTCCTTTGGCACAAGAAACGCTGCAGACCATTCTTGCTACACACGAAAAACCAAAAATAATCACCATTGAAAGAATTCAAAAAGTAACGGCTGAACATTTTGCCTTAAAAATAGAGGAGATGAAGGCCAAAAAAAGAACAAAAAATGTTGCTATGCCACGACAAATAGCCATGTATTTAGCGCGCGAACTAACCGATTCTTCTTTACCTAAAATAGGCGAAGAATTTGGTGGGCGTGATCATACAACTGTGATGCATGCCCACAAAAAAATAATTTCAGACTTAAAGAAAAACCCACAATTACAAAGCATTGTGGAACAATTAACTGACAAAATTAACAGCTGTTGATAACTTGTGGATAACATGCTTATATTTTGTTGATTACTTCTGGATAGAATGGCTGCTTTTGTTGATATGTGGAGGAGGTGGATAAGCTGTTCTGTTTATCCACGGGCTTATCCCCAGCCGCTAAAGACGATGCTCTCAAGCTTAGAGCCGTTTATACACACTATCCACACCCCCTACTACTGATACTACTAAGTTATATATATATGCTAGTAATAGTTCTTTATACCAAAAACTTGTGTAAACAGCTGCCAATTGCTAAATTATTTTTAAGCAAAGCAAATTAATTTTTTGACCCTAGACCCAAATAAGTGAGGTGTTTTAAATTGCGTCTTTTGCTGCCGAAAAATCTTTTGGCGAGTCATCTGCAGATTGTCGCCAAAGCAATGCCCACGAGAAGTGTTAATCCTGCTTTAGAAGGCGTGCTTTTTGAATGCGACGGAGAAAAGTTGACTTTAACAGCGACTAATCTGGAATTAGGTATTCAAACTCAATTTGCTGCGGCACACAAAGAGAGGGGACAAGTTGTTCTGCCAGGTAAAACGGTGGAAATTATTCGCCACTTACCTGGAGATTCTGTGCTCATCGAAGTTAATCCTGAAAATTTCACTACCCAGATCTCCAGTGCACCTGCTGAATTTCAAGTTTATGGCTATAGTGCAGATGATTATCCCAATTTTCCTGAACAACAACCAGAACTTGCACAATGCAGTTTTCGGATTAAAGTAGCAGATTTACGCCGAGCCCTGCGCCAAACTCTATTTTGTGTTTCTCATGATGAAGGAAAACCTGCTTTTATCGGTGTGTTTTTCTCCTTAAGGCAGCACGAGCTAACTTTATCTGCTTCTGATACTTTTCGTCTGGCCACTACCACTTGCGCTGTAGAAAGCAAAAGTGATTTAGAGTTTCTTGTACCTGGAAAAAACCTCAATGAGGTTTTACGAGTCTTTACAGAAGATGAGGCGATGATTGAGGCAGCAGTAATGCAAAATCAACTCTTCCTGAATTGCAACAATATCTGTATCTCTTCACGCCTGATTGATGAAAACTATCCTAATATTACTCGTGTCATTCCTAAATCCTTTACAGGTAAAGCTATTGTCGAGACAGCAGCTTTTACCCAGGCCGTAGAAAGAGCCTCTCTTTTAGCGGAAGGCAATAATCATGTCTTACGTTTTTTGATCAATAAAGATACAATGGTTATGCGGGCCTCCTCAAAATATGGAAAAATTCAAGAAGTAGTACCGATCGAGTTTAACGGTGAAGAAGTTGAAATAGCCTTCAATGCCCGTTTTATGTTAGAGATGCTAAAAATTACTGAAGGCGATCAGTGCCTAATTGAATTAAATGGTCACGAGCAACCATTTATTATGAGAGACTCATTATACGATAATTACCTCTACTTAATTTTACCAGTTAAGATTAGCTAGTATTGAGCAAAGGAGTAACATTTTGCGTGTTGAAACCCTTGTCTTACACAACTTTCGCAATTACTCTCATTTAGAACTAAAGCTTGATGCGCATTTAAACATTTTGGTGGGAGAAAATGCGCAGGGCAAAACTAATTTTTTGGAAGCAGTTAACTTTTCTGCACTAGCGCGTTCATTCCGTACCCGCAATGAAGAAGAACTGGTACGCTGGGGATCAGAATCATGCACTGTTGTTGCCAGTGTGCAGCAAAGATTACAGCTGCAAAAGCTGCGCGTTAGCTATGATCTGCAAACAAGAAAGAAAAAATATTTTTGCAATGGTGTGGAGTTATCACGCGCTGCATATCTAGGGCGGGTTATTCCTGTTTTATTTACGCCGGAAGATTTAGCTGTAGTAAAAGGTTCGCCGCAGCTGCGGCGAAAGTTTTTTGATGAACTAATTGGCAAAATATCTCCACTCTACGAGCAAGATTTAAGCCGCTATCAACAAATCTTACGTCAGCGCAATCAATTATTAAAAACACAACGAGAAAAAGTTTTACATTCGGCTGAATTGGCCAGCTGGAATGAGCAGTTAATTAAACAGGGCAGTAAAGTAATCGCGAAAAGAAGTTTTGCCGTACACCGCCTTGGTTTATTAGCTCGATTAGCACACCGCAGCCTGACAGACAGAGAAGAAACACTGACGGTTGATTATCTGTCTAGTATTGGTGAAAAAATAACCTCACCCAACACAGATTGGGAAGAAAAGTTTGCACACGCTTTAGACAAACATGCTGGACATGAGTGCCGCATGGGGCAGACACTGATCGGCCCACATCGTGATGATATTCTTTTGGCCATTAATGATAAAAACGCTCGTATTTATGCTTCCCAGGGCCAGCAGCGCACCTTGATCTTGGCCTTAAAATTAGCAGAAATTGAATTCATCAAAAGCGAGACGGGAGAATTTCCTATTTTACTTTTGGATGATGTTTTCTCCGAACTTGATAGTAAGCGTCGCCAGCTTTTAGTAGCTGCCATTGAGGGCAAAGTACAGACAATTATCACCGGAACGGCTGCCGAAAGGCTGGGAGTACTTCATCACGATGGTAAATTGTTTATAGTGCAGGGGGGAGAGGTGAGGACAAGTGATCCCCATAGCTCAAATTCTTAAAAAAACACTTAAAAATTTACCCGCCGCCAAAAAAATAAGAGGGCAAATGCTTATTGATGCGTGGAGCGAAGTTGTTGGTGAATGGATTGCCATGAAAACTGAAGCTCTGGCTTTTGAAAATGGCACACTACTAGTACGTGTCTGTGATTCAGTTTGGGCTCAGCATCTGTCGCTGCAAAAAACTCAAATTATTGCTAAACTGCAGCGTGCTACGAAAACTAGAGTTTTGCATGATCTTCGTTTTCAGGTAGGAAAGCTGCAGACTCAGGCTGCTGCTAATAACAGTCATCCTGAGGAGGGCAATTGGCGATCAATAAGTTTAGGGCAACAAGAGCTAGCAAGTATTGAAGACTCCTTTGACGGGTCCAACTTACCAGCAGAATTAAAACAAAGTATGAGGGCGCTTTTTGTGGCACAAAAAAAACACCAAAAGTGGGTGATTGAACAAGGTGAGCCTTCCTGTGAGCATTGCGGCTTGCCGTTAGTGCAGACGGCGCGCGAAACATTTTGTTTAAGCTGTAAAAGAAAATAAAATGGGTAAAATAGTTAGTAGACTTAGAATTGCGGTTAGAGGGAGGTTTTTATTTGTTTCTACATATTGGTGGTTCCCGCATTGTGCGGGCCAAGGATATCATCGGTATTTTTGATATTCGCCTAAAAGACAAACAATGCAATAAAGAATTTTTACAATCAGCAAAACAAATTACAAAGCAAGACAGTGAAGAGACAAAAACCTTTATTGTAACCGAGTCAAGTGTGCTTTTTTCACCGATTGCACCTACTACTTTAAGAAAACGCTTTCAGGCAAAAATATTCGAAACAATAGAAAAATAAATACTAACTTACTGGCTAAAATGTAATAGTTTGCTGCCAGCGTGTAACTGATGGCTAGTCAGCAGGACTTTATCTGGCACTGGCTATCAATAACTATGCCTGGCAGTTAGCGAAGCAGGCCGGTAGTTAGTGTGGGCAACGGGAGGTAGGAACGTGGCAGAAAAACAAGATAAAATAAAGAACGAAATCCATTATGGCGCTGATCAAATTCAGGTTCTTGAAGGACTGGAAGCGGTTAGAAAAAGGCCGGGAATGTATATCGGTTCAACCGGTGAACGGGGGCTTCACCATTTAGTCTATGAAGTTGTAGATAATAGTATTGACGAAGCGTTAGCCGGTTTTTGTGATAATATTTTGGTCACCATTGAGCCGGAAAATATTATTACAGTAACCGATGATGGTCGCGGTATACCGGTTGGCGAGCAAAAGAAAATGAAAAAACCGGCTGTGGAAGTTGTGTTAACTGTGCTGCATGCCGGCGGTAAATTTGGCGGTGAAGGCTATAAAGTATCCGGCGGCTTACATGGAGTAGGCGTTTCTGTGGTGAATGCCCTTTCGGAGTGGCTGGAAGTCGAAGTACAAGTGGATGGTAAGCTACACCAGATGCGCTTTGAACGCGGAAAAACTGTATCGCCATTAAAAATTATCGGCAAGACAAAAAAAACTGGTACCAAAATTTCCTTTAGGCCAGATCCTGAAATATTTGAATCTCTTAATTTTGACTTTGATACCCTGACGCAGCGTTTACGTGAATTAGCATTCTTAAATAAAGGTATTCGCATCACTCTGGTAGACAGACGCAGTGAAGAAGAAGTTAAAGAAGTATATAAATATGATGGTGGTATTAAGTCTTTTGTCGAATATCTCAATAAGAATAAAGATCTTTTACAGAAAAAAGTCATCTATTTAGAGCGCGCCAAAGAGGATCAGAGTGAAATTGAAGTGGCCTTACAATATCATGATGGCTATAATGAATTGATTTTTTCTTTTGCCAATAATATTCGCACCCATGAGGGCGGTACGCATGAAGCAGGCTTTAAAACTGCTCTCACACGTATCTTTAATGATTATGCGCGCAAACAAAATCTCTTAAAAGAAAACGAGAATAATATTAGTGGTGAAGATATTCGTGAAGGACTCACGGCAGTGGTAAGTGTCAAGCTGTTGGTACCACAATTTGAAGGGCAGACGAAAACAAAATTAGGCAATACAGAGATGAGAGGTTTAGTCGATTCTTTTCTCTACGAAGAATTAGGCACCTATTTTGAAGAAAATCCTGCCATCGCCAAACGCTTGGTGGAAAAAGCCATTAGTGCAGCACGGGCTAGAGAAGCAGCTCGTAAAGCGCGGGAATTAGCACGCCGTAAAAGTGCCTTAGAAATCACTTCACTGCCTGGTAAACTAGCAGACTGTGTCAGTCGTGATCCCGCAATCAGTGAACTGTATATCGTTGAAGGTGATTCTGCCGGTGGTTCAGCTAAACAAGGGAGAGACCGTAGATTTCAAGCGATTTTACCGCTGCGGGGAAAAATTATCAACGTAGAAAAGGCGCGTCTTGACCGTATTTTAGGCAACGAAGAAATTCGTACCATGATTACCGCCCTTGGCAGTGGGATTGGAGCGGATATGGATGTCAGCCGCGCACGCTACCATAAAATAATTATTATGACTGACGCCGATGTGGATGGTTCACATATCCGTACTTTGCTGCTAACCTTCTTTTTCCGCTATATGCAGCCTTTGCTGCAAGCAGGCTACATCTATATAGCTCAGCCCCCCTTATATAAGTTAAAGAAAAAACAAAAAGAATATTATCTGTACTCTGATCAAGATTTAGAACGCTTACTTAAGGAAATTGGCCGTGACGGCATTACTTTGCAGCGTTACAAAGGTCTTGGTGAAATGAATCCTGATCAATTATGGTCAACTACCATGGATCCAGAAAAAAGAACGATTCTGCAAGTGACGATGGAAGATGCGATGCGGGCAGATGAGATCTTTACGATCCTGATGGGTGATAAAGTGGAGCCAAGACGTAATTTTATTGAAAAACATGCGCAGTATGTGCGCAATCTTGATATTTAAAGGAGGTGGGTCGTAATGAATTTTACGCATGGTAAAATAGTACCCATTGCTATTCATGATGAGGTAAAGAGCTCCTTTATTGATTATGCCATGAGTGTCATTGTTAGTCGTGCTTTACCAGATGTGCGCGATGGCTTAAAACCAGTACACCGGCGCATTCTTTATTCGATGGCTGATTTATCAATGTGGCCAGATAAAGCGCATAAAAAATCAGCGCGTATTGTGGGTGAAGTGTTGGGTAAATATCACCCCCATGGCGATACAGCTGTTTATGATGCTATGGTGCGGTTAGCACAAAATTTTTCGATTCGTTATCCATTAGTAGACGGGCACGGTAACTTTGGTTCTGTTGATGGAGACCCACCAGCAGCTATGCGTTACACAGAAGTAAGGATGGGCAAAATCGCTGTTGAAATGTTAGCTGATATTCAAAAAGATACTGTTGATTTCCGGCCTAACTTTGACGATACTTTGCAAGAACCAGTTGTGCTGCCAGCAGGCTTTCCCAATCTCTTAGTCAATGGTTCGACGGGAATCGCGGTGGGTATGGCTACTAATATTCCACCGCACAATTTGCGTGAAGTAATTGATGCTCTTGTCTATTTAATAGATAATCCTGAATGCGAAGAACAAGAAATTTTTAGTCGGATCAAGGGTCCCGATTTTCCTACCGGCGGTCTCATTGTGGGCAAGGAAGGTATACGCTCTGCCTATCGTACCGGGCGCGGCATCATTAAAATCAGGTCACTGACACAAATAGAGCACATGGAAAACGGCAAATCCCGCATCGTGGTCACTGAACTGCCCTACCAGGTAAATAAAGCTAAAACAATTGAAAAAATAGCTGACCTGGTACGCAATAAAAAAATTGAGGGTATCACAGATTTACGAGATGAATCCGATCGTAATGGTTTACGTGTCGTCATTGAATTAAGAAGAGACGTTAATGCCCAAGTTATTTTAAATCAATTGTTTAAATTCACCCAACTTCAGCAGACCTTTGGCATTATTATGTTAGCTTTAGTTAATGGCAGACCTAAAGTTCTCAATCTGCGCCAAATGTTAAGCTGTTATCTAGACCACCAAAAAGATGTTATTACCCGACGCACACAATATGAACTACGCAAAGCAGAAGAACGGGCCCACATTTTAGAAGGTTTGCGCATAGCGATCGATAACCTTGATGCGGTGATTAAATTAATTCGTGCCTCACATACAGTAGATTTAGCCCGCCAAGGGTTAATGGATAATTTCCAGTTAAGCGAAAGACAAGCCAAAGCCATTTTGGATATGCGCTTACAAAAATTAACCGGTTTGGAAAGAGAAAAACTAGAAGAAGAGTATTTAGAGTTGATTAAAAAGATAGCCTATTACCAAGAAATCTTGGCTAATGAGAAATTATTGCTGCAGATTATTAAAGATGAACAATTGCAGATTCGTGACAAGTATGGCGATGAACGCCGGACAAAAATTGTCGTGAGTGAAGATGACTTTTTAATCGAGGATTTAATCGCCGAAGAAGATATGGTCGTGACCTTAACACATAACGGTTATATCAAACGTATACCAGCTACTACGTATAAAAAACAACGGCGCGGCGGCCGCGGCGTGACCGCCATGCAAACTAAAGGCGATGACTTTGTTGAACATGTCTTTGTCGCCTCTACCCATGCTTATGTTTGTTGTTTTACTAACCGTGGTAAAATGTATCGCAAGAAAGTCTTTGAGCTTCCTGAAGCAGGCCGTCAGGCCAGAGGTACGGCGATTATTAATTTAATGGCTGTAGAACCAGGAGAACTAATTACTGCTGTTATCCCGGTACGTGACTTTGATGCAGGACAATATATGTTTATGGCAACGCGACAAGGTGTGGTGAAGAAAACAGCACTAGAGGATTTTGCTAATGCCCGTAAAAACGGTATCATCGCCATTTCCTTACGTGATGATGATGAATTAATTGATGTAAGGCTGACAGATGGTGAACACCAAATAGCGCTAGTAACGCAAGATGGTCTCTCTATTCGCTTTAATGAAAATGATGTACGGTCCATGGGGCGTAATGCGTATGGCGTACGAGGCATAAGTTTAGGCCAAGATGACCAGGTTATAGCCCTGGAAGTAGTACATCCTCAATTAGAGCGCGATAGTGAGCTGCTAGTGGTGACAGAAAACGGTTTTGGCAAGCGCACACCATTCTTTGAATATCGTACCCAGACACGCGGCGGCAAAGGTATTTATACCATCCGTGTAATGGATAAAAAAGGAGCTGTCATTGGGGCCAGAATTGTACGTCCTGGCGATGAAGTAATGATTATTACAGCTGGCGGCATTGTCATCAGGCAGGATGCTACCGAGATCTCACAACAAGGCCGACATACACAGGGCGTTACGCTCATTCGTGTAGATGAGGGTGATCGGGTGGTCAGCCTGGCGCGTGTGGTTGCCGATGATCAAGACGCCTAGGCGGGTGTGAGATGTCTCACCCCAAAATGAAAGAGCTGCGTGCTGCGATCCTAACTGCTTTACTTTTATTTAGCCTCCTGCTTGTGCTGTTAGTTCGTTTTTCCTGGAAAAATGAAATACCAGACTATCCGCCGCTGCCGTATAGTGTAGATGTAGTTGTGGTGGGTAGTGGTTTAGCTGGTGAGCTGACAGCAATTGCTGCGGCACAACAAGATACAGATGTGCTGTATCTTAATCTGCAGCAAACAGAGCAGCAAATAGTGCCGCCTTATGTACCAACTTTTTGGTTTGCTGCCAGGTCACCTGGTTTGACGGCGGAAGCAGAGCCTGCCTATTTGCCTGAAACTATGGCTTTAGAAATATACACACGCGGCAAAGAAGCAGGTAACTATGCCCAAATATTAAACTTTTGTTTACAGTCTGCTGCTAGTTTACAGTGGCTGGAAAGTCTGACGGGTCTTGATTTGGTTAATGAGGCGAAAACAAACCAAGTTTTTCACAAGCTGACGGCCAGGCAGCTTTCTGAGCTTTGTCAGGAAACAGCAGCACGATTGCCAAAACTGGTCAGGGCGGAAAAAGATTGGTTACCCTTACGACTGAAGCAGCAGGGAAACCGCGTGAAAGGTTTAGTGGTCCGTACTGCAGAAGGCCAGGAGCTGGATATTTCGGCCCGAGCAGTTGTATTAGCGGATGGGGGTTTTGCTTCTAATCAGGAGCTGCTGTTAGATTATGCAGGCCTTAAGGGTACTAGACCGCGTTTAGAGGGCGGTCATCAGGGAGTTGGCCTGCAGTTAGCCCAAGCCCTGGGTGGGATCACGCAAAATATGTCTCAAGTCTGGCTGCAGCCCGTTATAGTACAGGATGGTGCGAGAATTGAGCAGTTAATATGGCAAGAAGCACTGCTTTTTAATGCTGCGGGCCAAGTGCTGACTGGTGATAATTTAACCAAGATACTGTTAAGGGCTAATGGTACAGTGTTTGTTGTGGCAGGAGCTGGCAATGCTGTAGCCCAGCAAATCAAAACGCAAACTATTGATGATGTTAATTTGCTGGCGGCAGTATTAAACAGCGAGCCGGCAGCCGTTGCGGAACAAGTAAAGCAACTAAAGGCACCGTATCAAGTTGCCGTACTCGGGTTAGTAGCTTTGACACCGGGGGGATTAACAGTCAGCGAAGACTATGCGGTGATGGGACAGCAGGGGGCCCTTGAAGGTCTTTATGCTGCCGGAGAATTGACGACGGGGCTGCACGGCAGGCAAGCAATCCCGGAACTATTTTTAACGGAAGCCGTAGTAAGTGCCAAAATAGCCGGCGAACAAGCAGCTCAGTGGGCTAAACGTTAAGGTAAAATCAAGCATGTCGAAAATTGTTATTGACGATTAATTTTAGAGACTATATAATATAGATGATGCTTCGGGGCGGGGTGTAATTCCCCACCGGCGGTATACGGCGAAAAGCCGTTAAGCCCGCGAGCGCTAGCGCTGAGCCGGTTAGAATCCGGCGCCGACGGTATAGTCCGGATGGGAGAAGCGAATATGAGCGGTTTATTCATCTACCGTAGATATTCGTCATGCCCCCGAACTTTCGGGGGCATTTTTGCTTCTACTGTGCAAATTGCCTCTTTGTGATTTGTACAGTGTTGATTTTCCAGGCATCAATAATATTAGGAGGCAAAAGAGACGTGAAAAGTAATGTCAGACAAATGGTGACCATGGCAATGTTGGCGGCTTTATCAATTTTATTGGTGTATATGGTACGTTTTCCCATTTTCCCGGCCGCTCCCTTTTTGGAGTATGATATGGCTGATGTGCCTATTCTTATCGGTACTTTCCTCTTTGGCCCCATCAGTGGTCTAATTCTCACAGTAGTAGTTTCCCTGATCCAGGCAGTAACGGTTTCTGCCGGCAGTGGTTGGATAGGTGCGATTATGCATATCATTGCAACAGGAGCTTTTGTTTTAGTCGCAGGAACTATTTACCACAAGTTTACTTCACGGGGCGGCGCTGTCGTCAGTCTGATTTTAGGTTCTATCGCCATGACTTTAGCTATGATTCCACTAAATTTAGTGCTGACGGTGGCCTTCATGGGTGCTCCCCGCGAGGTGGTCATGGGCATGCTGGTACCAATTATTATTCCTTTTAATTTAATTAAAGCGGGTGCCAATAGTGTGATTACTTTTGCTGTTTACAAAGCAGTGGCCAGAGTATTGCGTCTGGAAATAGCAGAAACCAAAGAACAAACCATCTAAATATTATCTTATTCACAAACCCTTATTTGCCCCCGGGCAAGTAAGGGTTTTTTATTGGGTATAAAGTGCCTCTTGCTGCCTCAGACTAGCAGTGAAAAGGGGTGATCGGCAATGCAGCCAATTGAATTGTATACTGCGCATGGCTGAAGTTACTGTCTACGCGTGAAAGAGTTTCTTTCCGATAAAAATCTGGAATATGTAGAATATAATGTGGAGGACAACCCTGAGGCGCGCCAGCGCATGATCGATAAGTCTCAGCATACTATTGTTCCCACAGTTGTTGTCGGTGAAGAAGTAGTTTTAGGTTGCGACACGCAAAAATTAGCAGATCTGCTACCATAAAATAGAATCAAAGTTTTTCCTAAAACTAGCTATTACTATCTTGACAAGATGTAAAGTGTTAGATATAATTAGATTCAAATTTTTTAGCAGATATCTATAAACGCAATGAAGAGGAAGAGTATTTTGCGTCTGTTTTACAGAGAGCCGGTGGGTGCTGCAAACCGGTAAACAGCGCAGCTGAAGGTCCCCTCTAAGCTGCTGGCTGAAAGCCCTGTGTGGTTAGTAAGTTGAGCCGGGCCCTCCCCGTTATCGTGAGGAACCCGAGTCCGGTTGAGCGGAGAATAAGGGTGGTACCGCGAAAGCAATCCTTTCGCCCCTTAGCATACCAAGGGGCAAGGGTTTTTTTTTATATCATGGCAATTGTCCTGCTGGCAATTAACGCTTTAGAGTGTCTTGAGAGACAGTAAAGCAACTGTCTGCAGTGTTTGGTAGAGATATGTCAGGTCTGAGCTAATACTGAAGAGCATGCTTACTGGGGAAAGCGCTCTTTTCGTATATACCAAGGGATTAAATTTTAGAGGAGGGATTTGGAATGGGTAGGATTATTTATTTGAATGGTCAGTATGTACCTGAAGAGGAGGCCAAGGTCTCTGTCTTCGATCACGGCTTTCTTTATGGTGATGGTGTCTTCGAGGGGATTCGTTCCTACCAGGGCAAGGTTTTTCGTCTGGAGGAACATTTAGCTCGCTTTTATGAATCAGCCAAATCGATCATGCTCACTATTCCTGAAAGCTATGCAGAAATGAAAGAAGCAATCCTGAAAACTATTCGCGCCAATAATTTGCAAGATGCCTATATTCGTGCGGTGGTTTCCCGTGGTACAGGTGATCTAGGTTTAGATCCACGTAAATGTGAAAAAGCAACAACTGTAATTATTGCTAGCTCCATCAGTCTTTATCCTGAGGAATTATATGAGCAAGGTCTTTCCGTGATTACTGTAGCGACGCGGCGCAATGCGCCTGATGCCTTAGATCCGCAAATCAAATCACTTAACTACTTAAATAATATTCTCGTCAAGATCGAAGCCAATCGCGCCGGTGTGATGGAAGCAGTGATGTTAAATGGGCAGGGTTACATAGCTGAAGGTACCGGCGATAACATTTTCATTATAAAAAACAATAAAGTTATCACGCCACCCTCTTATGTTGGTGCCCTTCCTGGCATTACCAGGGATGTCATTATGGAACTAGCCGCAGCAGCCGGTTACACCGTCCTAGAAAGACCTTTTACCCGGCATGAATTATACGTGGCTGATGAATCTTTCCTCACCGGTACAGCAGCAGAAGTAATTCCGGTCGTCGAAGTGGATGGACGGCAGATCGGTGCCGGTAAACCAGGTTCCATTACCAATGATTTAATTGCACGTTTTCGTGCTGTGGCTGGAGCAGAGGGAGAACCTGTATATCCGGAGGATTTAGCGTAAAAATAGGAGGAAGAGCTATGCGCAGTGATAAAATGAAAAAAGGGGTGGAACGTGCACCCCATCGTTCTTTGTTATATGCTATGGGCTGGGTCAAAGAAGAAATGGAACGACCGCTAATCGGTATTGTTAATTCTGCTAATGATTTTGTGCCTGGTCATAAACATCTGCATCAGATTTCTGCTGCTGTCAAGGAGGGTGTACGCCTAGCTGGGGGCACGCCCATGGAGTTTTTCACCATCGGCGTGTGTGATGGCTTAGCCATGAATCACCAGGGCATGCACTACTCTTTAGCGAGCAGGGAATTGATTGCTGATACCGTAGAGGTTATGGTGCAGGCTCATCCTTTAGATGGTTTAGTGTTTATTCCTAACTGTGACAAAATTGTGCCGGGGATGTTAATGGCAGCAGCTCGGCTCAATTTGCCAGCTGTCTTTGTGAGCGGCGGTCCGATGTTAGCGGGTCGCTTTCAGGGTCAGCCGGCTGATTTAAATAGTCTGTTTGAAGCTGTGGGTCGGGTTAAAGCTGGTACGATGGCTGCTGATGAGCTGCTGGAACTAGAAGAAAGTGCCTGTCCTGGTTGCGGCTCCTGTTCCGGTATGTTTACAGCGAATTCGATGAATTGCATTACAGAAGCTTTAGGCATGGGTTTACCGGGCAACGGTACTGTGCCGGCTGTGGCCGCTGCCAGGGTGCGCTTGGCCAAAAAGGCGGGCATTGAAGTCATGAAGGCGATTCACAATGAACTCACACCAGCTAAAATATTAACAACAGAAGCTTTTGTGAACGCTTTGACGATGGATATGGCTTTAGGTTGTTCCACGAATACAGTCTTGCACCTGCCGGCGATTGCGCATGAAGCAGGCATCACACTTGATTTGGATTATATACAAACTATTAGTGAGCGCATCCCGCAGTTATGTAAATTGGCTCCAGCTGGAGAATACCATATCGAGGATTTAGCTGCTGCCGGCGGCATTCAGGCGGTCCTCAAAAGGTTGGCAGAAAAAGATTTACTGCATACAGCATGCTTAACAGTAAGTGGCCGTACGCTTGGGGAACAACTAGCTGAGGCTGCCATACTTGACGAAGATGTCATTCGCCCCTTTACCAATCCCTATAGCGACAGTGGCGGTATCGCTATCTTACGAGGCAATTTAGCACCAGATGGAGCAGTCGTCAAACAGGGTGCAGTTGCTCCGGAAATGATGCAAAAAACCGGACCAGCGCGGGTTTTTGATAGTGAAGAAGAGGCTGTAGAAGCTATCTATGGCGGAAAGATTCAGGCAGGAGATATCATTGTTATTCGCTATGAAGGACCTAAAGGCGGCCCAGGCATGAGAGAGATGCTAACCCCCACTTCCTCTGTTGCCGGCATGGGTCTAGACAAAGATGTAGCTTTAATCACAGACGGGCGTTTTTCCGGAGCTACTCGTGGGGCCTCCATTGGTCACGTCTCACCGGAAGCCATGGAGCGCGGCCCCATTGCCGTGATTGCTGAAGGAGATCTAATCTCTATTGATATTCCTGCCCGTAAACTAGAGCTTTTGCTTAGTGATGATCAATTGCAGCAGCGTTTAGCAAAGTTAACTCTACCTCAACCTAAAATTACGTCTGGCTATTTGGCACGCTATGCCCAGCAGGTAACAAGTGCCAATACAGGTGCCGTCTTCAGGGAGGTTGATGCTACATGAAAATGACGGGTGCAGAAATGGTTGTGGCGGCACTCAAAGAAGAACAAGTTAATGTAATCTTTGGTTATCCCGGTGGTAAGGTTTTAAGTTTATACGATGCTTTTTATGAAGCAGATATTCAACATTATCTTGCGCGTCATGAACAGGGAGCGATTCATGCTGCTGATGGCTATGCCCGGGTTACTGGCCAACCAGGGGTAGTATTTACCACCTCCGGCCCGGGCGCTACTAATCTCGTGACGGGCTTGGCTAATGCCTACATGGATTCGGTACCACTGGTTGTTTTTACCGGTCAGGTAGCTACCACACTGATCGGCACAGATGCTTTTCAAGAAGCAGATATTTTTGGCATTACACTGCCAGTGACAAAACATAATTATTTAGTGACGGACGTTAATGAATTGCCGAGAATCATTAAAGAAGCTTTTTATTTAGCCAAAACGGGACGCCCTGGTCCTATCCTCATTGACTTGCCGACAGATGTGCAGGTGGCGACAGGGGAATTTACTTATCCGCAGGCAGTCAATATCCCAGGCTATAATCCTACACTGGATGGACATCCTGGTCAGATTAGCCGGGCAGCTCAAGCCATGGCCCAAGCTAAAAAGCCCATTATCTATGCGGGCGGCGGCGTTGTGATTTCAGGGGCAGATGAATTATTGCTGGCCTTAGCAGAAAAAGCGGAGATTCCTGTTACTACTACCTTAACGGGGATCGGCGGCTTTCCCGGTACCCATCGCTTGTCTTTAGGCATGCTGGGTATGCACGGCACCTACTATGCGAATATGGCTGTGCATGAGGCAGACTTGATCATTGCGGTCGGAGCACGCTTTGATGATCGGGTGACAGGCAAGTTAAGCCACTTTGCTCGTACGGCCAAGATTATTCATATTGACATCGATCCAGCTGAGATTGGTAAAAATGTTAGTGTGCATGTGCCTATTGTCGGTGATGTGACGCGGGTACTTACTACCCTGCTGGGCAAGGTTAAACCACAGACGCACGAAGCATGGCTGGCACAGATTGCTGAGTGGCGTAAGCAGGCCCCCCTTACTTATCTGCAGCCAGAAGAGGGCGAGATCTTACCACAATATGTAATTCAATCTATCTATCAGGTGACAAATGGTGAGGCTTTAATCGCCACAGAAGTAGGGCAGCACCAAATGTGGGCAGCGCAATATTATTTATTTAAAAAACCGCGTGCCTTTGTGACCTCGGGGGGGTTAGGTACCATGGGTTATGGTTTGCCCGCCTCTCTAGGTTTGCAAATTGGGGCACCCGGACAAACAGTATTCTGTATTGCCGGTGATGGTAGTTTGCAAATGAATTTGCAGGAATTAGCTACAGCGGTGGCCTATAACCTCCCTGTGAAAATTGCGATTATTAATAATCAGTATTTAGGTATGGTCCGCCAATGGCAGGAAATGTTTTATGGTCGTCGTTATTCCTCTGTCAATTTACAACAGAGTCCCGATTTTGTGAAACTGGCAGAAGCTTTCGGTGCTGTAGGGCTGCGTGTGCAAAAACCACAAGAGGTAATCCCCGCAATCAAAAAGGCTCTTGCCATACCTGGCCCGGTAGTAATTGATTTTCATGTTAGAGCAGAAGAAAATGTCTTCCCCATGGTACCGCCCAATAGCGGTATTAGCGAGATGGTCAGGGGGCATGAAGCATGAAGCATGTTTTAGCAGTACTAGTGGAAGATAAGCCAGGCGTTTTGGTCCGGGTAGCAGGTTTGTTTGCCCGCCGCAGCTTTAATATCGAAAGCCTGGCGGTGGGTAGAACGCAGGACCCCGGTATTTCGCGGATGACTATTGAAGTTGAAGCCGACGAACGGACTTTAGAGCAAGTAGAAAAGCAACTGCACAAACTGATCAATGTACTAAAAATCTCTAATTTAACGCTGGAGCCTTCAGTACATCGGGAATTGGTATTGATTAAAGTTAAAGCAACTGCAGTTAATCGTGCGGAGATTCAGCAAATAGTAGAAACATTCCGCGCCAAAGTTGTAGATGTGGCCCTTAATTCATTAATTATCGAAGCAACAGGGAATGAAGAAAAACTGCAGGCAATTCAGCTTTTACTGGCACCGTATGGCATTCTAGAAGTAGTACGCACAGGAAAAATTGCTTTGCTGCGTGGCAGCAAAACAACGAAAAATGGGGAGGATCTAAAAAATGGCAAAAATGTATTATGATAATGATGCAAATCTCAATGTTTTAAAGGGACGTACAGTAGCTGTGATGGGTTATGGCAGTCAAGGGCATGCCCAGGCCCAAAACCTGCAAGAATCTGGTGTAGATGTTATTGTGGGACTGCGGAAGGATAGTCAAAGTTGGGCAGCTGCAGAAGCTGCTGGCTTAAAAGTGATGACGGTGGCGGAAGCGGCCCAGACTGCTAATGTGATTCAAATCCTCCTGCCAGATGAAACACAGCGGCAAGTTTATGAGGCTGAAATTAAACCTTACTTGCAAGACGGGGATGCTTTAGGTTTTTCGCATGGCTTCAATATTCACTTTCAACAGATTTTACCACCAACCAATGTAGATGTTTTCATGGTGGCACCCAAAGGACCAGGGCATCTAGTGCGTCGTACTTATACAGAAGGTGCCGGTGTGCCGGCCTTGCTCGCAGTTTATCAGGACTATACAGGCAAAGCTTCTGAACTGGGTTTAGCCTACGCTAAAGGTATTGGCGGGACGCGTGCTGGCGTTATTGAAACTACCTTCAAAGAAGAGACGGAAACAGATCTCTTTGGTGAACAGGCGGTGCTTTGCGGCGGTGTCAGCGAATTAATTAAGGCTGGTTTTGAAACCTTGGTGGAAGCTGGCTATCAGCCAGAAATAGCTTATTTTGAATGTCTACATGAAATGAAACTAATTGTGGACTTGATTTATGAAGGCGGCTTATCTTATATGCGCTACTCTGTCTCTGATACAGCCCAATATGGTGATTTCACCCGTGGTAAGCGCATCGTTACTGAAGAAACACGTCAAGAAATGAAACAAATTCTTCATGAAGTGCAAACAGGTAAGTTTGCTCTAGAGTGGATTCAAGAAAACCAAGCGCACAGACCTTTCTTTAAGGCCACGGATCGAATGGAAAAAGATCAGCTACTAGAGACAGTAGGCAAAAAATTACGCCGCATGATGAGTTGGATTGCAGCCAAAGAAGTATAGTGGTCTTTTAAGAAAGGAGGAGAATAGGAATGGGGATGACCATCGCGGAAAAAATCCTGGCTCGTCATGCAGATAAAACGACTGTGCAGCCAGGAGAATTAATCAATGCCAAAGTTGATATGGTTTTAGGCAATGATATTACCTCACCGGTGGCGATTAATGAATTTCGTCGTCTCGGTGTAGAAAAAGTCTTTGATCGGGACCGTATTGCTTTAGTTCCCGATCATTTTACACCGAACAAAGATATTCAATCTGCCCAGCAAGCAAAAATGCTGCGGGAATTTGCGCGGGAATATGACATTACTTATTATTTTGAAGTGGGTCGCATGGGCATTGAACATGCCTTATTACCAGAAATGGGTTTAGCATTACCGGGAGAAATTATTATCGGTGCCGATTCCCATACTTGTACCTATGGTGCCTTGGGCGCTTTAGCTACCGGGGTGGGCAGTACAGATATGGCCGCAGCTATGGCCTTGGGTGAAGCCTGGTTTAAAGTTCCCTCCACCTTAAAATTTGTTTTTAATGGTCGACTGCAGCCTTGGGTCAGCGGTAAAGATTTGATTCTCTACTTAATCGGTAAAATTGGTGTCGACGGAGCTCTCTATCGGGCCATGGAATTTACTGGTGAGATGATTTCAGCTTTATCTATGGACAGCCGCTTGTCGATGAGTAATATGGCCATTGAAGCAGGGGCTAAATGTGGGATTATTGCCCCAGATCAAGTAACCCTAGACTATGCAGCAGCACGTGCCAAACGTGACTTTACTCCGGTTTACGCCGATCAAGATGCTGCGTATGAAAAAATATTTACTTTCCAGGGAGAAGATATTGAACCACAAGTTGCTTTCCCTCATCTGCCGGAAAACACGCGAGGCCTTAGTGAGGTGGGAGAGGTACGGATTGATCAAGTGGTGATCGGCTCCTGTACCAATGGACGTATGGAGGACTTGCGCATCGCGGCGGAGATTATGCGGGGTAACAAAGTGGCTAAAAATCTGCGCGTGATTATTATCCCTGGCACCCAGAATATTCTGCGTCAGGCCATCCAGGAAGGGCTAGTAGATATTTTTCTAGAGGCAGAAGCTGTAGTATCTACGCCAACCTGCGGGCCATGCTTGGGTGGGCATATGGGAATCCTCGCAGAAGGTGAACGGGCGCTGGCTACCACAAACCGCAACTTTGTGGGTAGAATGGGCCATCCTGGCAGTGAAGTGTATCTGTCCAACCCTGCTGTAGCAGCGGCCAGTGCCATTACCGGTAAGATTTCTGCCCCTAGGGAGGTGTTGTAAATGCAAGGCATGGTTTGGAAGTTTGGCAACGATGTTGATACAGATGCCATTATTCCCGCACGCTATTTGAACACCTCAGAGGCCAGTGCTTTAGCGCAGCATGTGATGGAAGATGCAGATCCCACTTTTGCGCAAAAAGTAACGCCAGGCAGTATTATTGTCGCGCTAAAAAACTTTGGCTGCGGCAGTTCTCGTGAACATGCACCTATCGCGATTAAAGCGGCGGGGATCAGCTGCGTAATTGCCCATTCCTTTGCCCGTATTTTTTACCGCAATGCGATTAATATAGGATTACCAATTTTGGCATGTCCGGAAGCGGCGGAGAAAATTGCGGCAGGAGACGAAATACGAGTAGATTTAGAGAACGGTACTATTTATAATCTAACTAGCAAGGAAACATATCAAGCGGCACCCTTCCCGCCCTTTATGCAAAATATTATGGCCAAGGGTGGTTTAATCGGTTACGTGCAATGGCGTTTACAGCAGCAGCAATAAGTAACTAAAAAGACGCTTCCATCAGAAAATGGGAGCGTCTTTTGTATGCGTGTGTCGCCAAGAGGCTGGGGATAGTCTGGAGGGGGTTTCTTGCCTTTTTACCAGGATTACTATAAAATTAGCAACTTTAAACATAAAAAAGATCGTCAAGAGAAATATTAACAGTCTGAGCAGGATTTAACCAAACCAAGGTCGAAGTTTAAACGTGTTCTGCACAATTGTCCTTATTTTCTGGCAAAGCTTAAAGGAGGCATTGGCGTGAAAAACTATACCACAGAAATGATTAGAAATGTAGCCCTCATATCCCATGGTGGTGCGGGTAAGACTTCTCTCGCTGAAGCGATGATCTATACTTCAGGTGCTATTAACCGCTTGGGTAAGGTTGATGCTGGTACAACCACAACAGACTTTGATTCCGAAGAAACTAAAAGAAATATTACTATTAATACTTCTTTAGCCCCAGTGGAATGGAATGGCGTAAAAATAAACCTTTTAGATACGCCAGGTTATTTTGATTTTATTGGTGATGTTGCCAGTGCCTTGCGCGTCGCTGATGCGGCAGTAGTAGTACTGTCTGCTACCGCCGGCGTAGAAGTTGGTACAGAAAACGTCTGGGAATTTGCTGAAGAAAACAAATTACCGCGTTTAGTCTTTGTTAACAGAATGGATAAAGAAAATGCTAACTTTGGTAAAGTATTTGCACAGTTACAGGAGTTCTTTGGACTAAACGTGGTGCCCGTGCAACTACCCATTGGGGCTGAGGCAGCTTTTAAAGGTGTCGTGGACCTAGTGAAAATGAAAGCCTATAGCTTCAGTGACGATGGCAAGAAAATGACCGAAGCTGAAATACCTGCTGAATTGGCTGCCGAGGCAGCAGAGTATCGTGAAAAATTAATGGAAGCAGTGGCAGAAAGCGACGATGACTTATTAATGAAGTACTTGGAGGGTGAACCGTTAACTGATGACGAAGTTAATGCGGGTTTACGCACCGGTACACTAAATGGCAAGATTATTCCTGTCATGTGCGGCGCTGCAACTGCCAATATTGGTACACAGCCCTTACTTGAGATGATCGTGACCGCTTTCCCCTCACCAGCAGATATTGCTGAAGTTACAGGCGAAGATGCTGAGAGTGGTGAAAAGGTTACTGTGAAGATAGATCCCCAAGGGGCTCTTTCAGCTTTAGTATTTAAAACTTTTGCCGATCCGTTTGTAGGGAAAATCTCTTATTTTAAAGTGTACACCGGGACCTTAAAAGGTGATAACCAACTACATAATGCCAATAAAAATAAAGATGAACGTTTAGGCCAAGTTTTTACGATGCTTGGTAAAAATCAAATTAATGTAGATCAAGTGGCGGCTGGTGATATTGCTGCCGTTGCAAAATTGCAAGTGACAGAAACAGGCGACACTTTATGTGATAAGCAATTATGTACAGTTTTTCCACCTATTGCTTTTCCCGAGCCGGTGACAACATTTGCTGTAGAACCAAAGAAACAGGGTGAAGAAGATAAAGTAGCTGCTGGCTTTTCCCGCTTTTTAGAGGAAGATCCTACTTTCCGGATGGAGCGCAATGCAGAAACTAAACAAACATTAATTTCCGGGATGGGGGAGCTGCATCTCGAGATTATCACCAGTAAATTAGCGTCCAAATTTGGGGTAGAAGTTGATTTAACCTTACCTAGAATTCCTTATAAAGAAACAATTCGTGGTACCGCTAAAGTAGAAGGTAAACATAAGAAACAATCTGGCGGCCGTGGGCAGTTTGGTCACGTCTGGATTGAGTTTGAGGCATTGCAAGATGGTGAGGAGTTTGAGTTTGTTGATAAAATCTTTGGTGGCTCTGTACCACGGCAATATATACCAGCAGTAGAAAAAGGTTTACGCGAATCGTTGGAGAGTGGTGTTGTCGCAGGTTATCCCGTGGTGGGAATTAAAGCTAGTCTGTATGACGGTTCCTACCATAGTGTGGATTCCTCCGAAATGGCCTTTAAAATAGCTGCTCATCAGGCCTTTAAAAAAGGACTGGAACAAGCAAAGCCGGTGCTCTTGGAACCCGTCATGTATGTTGAAGTAACTGTACCAGATCAGTTCATGGGCGATATTATGGGTGATATGAACAGTCGCCGTGGTCGGATACTTGGTATGGAACAAAGCAATGGTAATCAGGTGATTAAGACACATGTACCGATGTCTGAAATGCTCAAGTATGCTATTGATCTGCGGTCAATGACACAAGGTCGAGGCACCTTTGCCATGAAAGAGGACCATTACGATGAAGTGCCGGCACATCTTAGTGAACAGATCATTGCCGACGCTAAAGCCGCAAAAGAAGAATAAACGTACAAACAGCGCAAAAGTTGAAGGAGCAAGCGCCTGGCGCTTGCTCCTTCGTAACCGTTTCATACTTTTTTTGCCTGACGAATAAACTGCATTAACAAGTATGTATGGAGGTTAAGATGAAAAAGAAGATAGCTGTGCTTTATGGAGGACGTTCTGGTGAACATGAAGTATCATTACGTTCAGCTGCCGCCATTATGGAAGGTTTAAAAAATCTGCCAGATATTGAAGTTTTACCTGTCTTTATTACCAAGGAAGGTTCATGGCAGTTGAATGGCAGTCTGGTGACTGTTTTGCCCGATCCAGATATTAATGGTCTTTATATTCTTGATGGGGAACGTGCTGGTAATACAGTGACCATTGATGTGATTTTTCCTGCGTTACATGGCACCTATGGTGAAGATGGTACGGTACAGGGACTATTAGAGTTGGTACGCATCCCGTATGTAGGTGCCGGTGTGGCTGGTTCAGCAGTCGGTATGGATAAAATATTAATGAAGGCTGCTTTAGTGGCGGCCGGACTACCTGTTGGTGATTACCTTTGGTTTACTGCTTATCAATGGCACCAGGAGCAGGCCCACTGGTTGGCGGCAGTTGAAGAAAAACTAGGTTTCCCCTGTTTTATTAAGCCTGCTAACCTTGGCTCTAGCGTGGGTATCTCCAAAGCTTATAATCAACAAGAATTGCGGCATGCTATAGAGGTAGCTTTGCAGTATGACCGTCGTGTGATCGTAGAAAAGTTTTTAACGGGACAGGAAATAGAATGCAGTGTCCTGGGTAACGACGATCCTCAAGCTTCGCTGCCGGGTGAAATTATTCCCAGTAATGATTTTTACGATTACCGGGCTAAATATATTGATGATCGTTCCAGAATAGTTATTCCGGCACAGCTAAAACCAGACACTATCACCAAGGTACGCCAGCTGGCAGTTGAAACATTTACGACTCTAGATTGTGCTGGTCTGGCGCGTGTTGATTTGTTTGTCAATGAACAAACAGGGGAAATTTGGCTTAATGAAATCAATACAATGCCTGGCTTTACGACCATCAGTATGTATCCAAAAATGTGGGAAGCATCTGGGCTTCCTTTCGCAGAATTACTGCAGCAGCTAATCCAGCTTGCAGAAGAGCGCTTCCAACAGAAAGAAGCGCTTAAAACCAGCTTTGAGCTAGACGAATAAAAAATAATACTTGTCCAAGTAAAGATACTATGGTAAAATACGGTATTAATCCAATCTCTTTACATAAGGAGATTCGTTTGAAAGGGGTATAGCAATGGCAGAACAAGGTACGATGCATGTAAACGCTGGCTTAACTGAAGTGCATAAGGGCGTCATTATGGATGTCACCACACCAGAACAGGCCAAAATAGCTGAAGCAGCGGGAGCGATTGCCGTCATGGCATTAGAGCGCGTCCCGGCAGATATTCGAGCCGCCGGTGGTGTGGCCAGAATGGCTAATCCGGATATTATTCTTAGTATTTTAGATACAGTTAGTATACCTGTGATGGCCAAGGCACGGATTGGACATTTTGCAGAAGCACAGATTTTAGCAGCATTAGGTATTGATTATATTGATGAAAGTGAAGTACTGACCCCAGCAGATGAAGAGTTCCACATTAACAAAAAACTCTTTAAAGTACCTTTTGTCTGTGGTGCACGTAACTTAGGCGAAGCATTGCGTCGTATCGGTGAAGGTGCCTCTATGATTCGTACTAAAGGTGAACCAGGTACAGGTAATGTGGTAGAAGCTGTCCGTCATATGCGCAGAGTGATGAGCGAAATCCGGAAATTGCAAAACTTGCCGGATGAAGAGTTAATGACCTTTGCCAAAAAGATTAGTGCTCCCTATGATTTGGTAGTAGAGGTAAAACGTCTGGGCCGCTTACCTGTGGCTAATTTAGCAGCGGGAGGCATTGCCACTCCTGCTGATGCTGCGTTGATGATGCAGCTAGGCTGCGATGGAATATTTGTCGGTTCTGGTATTTTTAAATCCAAAGATCCCACAGCACGTGCACGGGCCATTGTGGAAGCAACTCTGCATTATGATGATCCCGCATTTCTGGCAGAGGTCTCTAAAGGTTTAGGCGAAGCTATGCCTGGTTTAGAAATCTCCTCCATCAAACAAGAGGAACGGATGCAAGAGCGGGGCTGGTAAATTTAGTTTAATAAAATAGCAAAACTAACAAAGAGAAGGGCAGCCTTCTCTTTGTGCTTTAACGAGAAGATCTGCCCTACCGTAGGGCCGGGTTTGATGCATGTAGTAGGTGTATGTAGTTTTTGTAAAAAAGGAGTTAACGTTTACTTTGTGGAAATAAGCATAAGGTGAAAAGAATGAGAGAAAAATATTTATTTGATTATTTAGTGTCGACAACAGAGGCCGAACATGTAACTTCTACACCGGTGATACTAGCGCAGGCAAAGGGCAAAGACACCACTTTAGCTGCTTTAGCGCAGACAGTGGTCAACTGCCAGCTTTGTCAGCTGCGCCAAGCAGCTAAGCAAGTGATTTTTGGTAGTGGTAATCCCCAAGCTAAACTGCTGCTAGTGGGCGAGGGGCCGGGGGCAGAAGAGGACGAACAAGGCCAGCCTTTTGTGGGAGCCGCAGGAAAACTATTAACCAAGATTCTTGCTTCTGTTGACATTAGCCGCGAAGAAGTCTATATTACCAATGTGGTTAAATGTCGCCCTCCGGGGAATCGAGCCCCTACGACAGGAGAGATTGAGACTTGTTTACCACATTTGTTAGCACAAATAGAACTGCTTAACCCCAAAATTGTGCTTTGTTTGGGGGCAGTAGCTGCCAAAGCCTTAATTGATCCACAGGCACGGGTATCTGTAGTGCGAGGAAAATGGGTGGAACGCCATGGTCGGCATTGGATGGCTACCTTTCATCCAGCAGCACTGCTGCGGGATCAGACGAAAAAACGTCCTGTGTGGCATGATATACAAAAAGTTCGTGATATCTACCGTTCACTTTAATAGGAGGGGATCCAATGGCCAACATCCTGGTAGTGGATGATGAAAAAACCATTGCAAAAGGACTTAAATTTGCTCTGGAAAAAGAACATAATGAAGTACGAGTAGCTTATGACGGTAAAGAAGCGCTGCGCCTTTTTCATGAGCAGACGCCTGATTTAATTGTCCTAGATTTAATGTTACCGGAAATGGATGGTTTTGAAGTATGCCGCAATATTCGTAAAACCAGTGAAGTGCCCATTATTATGTTAACTGCACGTGGTGAAGATATAGATAAAATTTTGGGCTTGGAGCTTGGTGCCGATGATTATATGACTAAACCTTTTAACCCGCGCGAACTGGTGGCAAGGGTGAAAGCCATTCTCCGCCGTTCCCAGGCCCAGCCGGTTGATGCTGCAGGAATGCAGGTTATCCGGTTACAGGATCTGCAAATTGATTTTTTTCAGCACAAAGTTAGAGTACACGATAAAGATGTCGATTTAACCAGTAAAGAGTTTGCTTTGCTCAGCCTGCTAGCCAGCCACCCCGGCCGTGTTTTTAGTAGAGAAAAATTGTTGGAGCAAGTTTGGGGTTATGATTACTATGGTGATGCCCGGACGGTAGATGTGCATATTCGTCATCTACGTGAAAAAATAGAGCCGGATCCTGCCACCCCACAGCTAATTCTCACCGTTTGGGGGGCAGGCTATAAATTCCGGGAGGGCAAAAATGCTTAATAGTATCCACACCAAACTAACCCTCACGTACATTATTTTAATCGTGGTGGTACTGGTGTTAACTTCACTTTTTCTTTTAAATACATTAGAGCAATATTATTTTGCCTATCAATATGAAGCGATGACCAGAGCTGCTAAATTAATTGGCGGCTTTGTTGCCCCCAAATTAGTTAATACGCCAGATATTACTGACTTATCTAATGTGGCTGTTGATTTCTCGCGGCAAATTAGCGCCCGTGTCCTGATTACAGACCAGAAGCAGCATGTACTAGGTGATAGTCAGCGTGTCGACGGTTTAGTGGGCATGAATTTAGAAAGACCAGAAATCGCTGCGGCTCTAGAGCAGGAAGAGGACCATAGTTGGAGTGTGCAGCAATCTGAAATGAGCGGCGAGTGGGTACTACAGGTGGCAGTACCGATCATTAATAAGGGTAAAGTTAATGGTGCAGTTTTTACAGCGTCCTCGCTCTCCTATATCCACGGCGTACAAAGGGATATACGCAATTATCTAATTGCTGCTACACTGCTAGCCATTGTTGTCGCCAGCCTCCTAGGCCGTTTTTTTGCTCAGAAGCTCTCCTCGCCAATTAAAGCGCTGACGCTAGCTACAGAGCAGATGACCCGGGGTGATTTGGCCCAACATGTGCCGGTGCGCACCAAGGACGAAATAGGTCGGCTGACGATCCAGTTTAACGAGATGGCACAGCAGTTAGCGATTTCCACCAGACAGTTAAAAGATTTTGTTGCCAATGCCTCGCATGAAATGCGTACGCCCTTAACTTCCTTAAACGTTTTAATTAAATCAATGCGTGAATATTCGCTAGATCCCCACGAACAGGAAGAGTTTTTAGGCGATATTGACCAAGAATTAGAACGGCTGATTCATTTAGTGGAAGAATTACTTGATTTATCTAGACTGGATCGTGTGACAGCTGATGATACCATGGCATTCACTGACATCGTGCCCACGATTCGCACAACTTTGGAGATGTTAGAAAAAAGAGCGCAGGTCAAGCAAATCGCTTTTAGCTACGAACTGCCACCGCGCGCTGCCCCTGTCTTTGCCGTGCTGCATCAAATCAAGCAGATTGTTTTTAACCTGGTTGATAACGCGATTAAATACACCCCAGCAAATGGTCAGATTTGGGTCAAGCTGACGGAAGCGACAGATTCGCTTAAATTAATTGTTTCTGATACAGGGGTTGGTATTCCTGCGGAACATCGGGAGAAGGTCTTTGAACGTTTTTATCGCGTTGACAAAGCACGTTCACGAGAGCAGGGCGGTACAGGCCTTGGCTTGTCTATTGTTTATGAGATTGTTAAGCGGCATGGCGGTAAAATATGGGTAGAGGATAGCTATCAAGGGAGTGGTTCAACTTTTGTGGTAACACTACCTAAGCTTCCGTCGGTTTAGTTAACAAAAATTAAAGAAAACTTAAATAAACATCCCTATTTAACCGTTATAATTGAGGTAAGAGACATACAAACTGAGGTGTATGATGAAAAAATACACAAAGAAGCTAATAATAGCGCCCATTTTGCTGCTGACACTGTTATTAACGGGTTGCATTTCAGAACTTACGAATAACGGTAAACCTATTGAGCCAATTGTAGCAGGGGCAGAGGAAGTAAGATCCCCGGCCGTGGGTCAATTCAATGTTAAAAACAGTGAATTGCAGATTACAGACATTTCTGTGACAGCAGATGGCTTATTCACTGTTGTGGGTACAGCCTCTAAAGTTGTTTACCTGCTGAAAAAAGAAGGTAAGCCTGTTTGGGAAAGACAGCTGCAAAGTATACCCACCCAGACATATATTGCCCCAGACGGTAGTTTTATTGCCTTGGGTACAGAAGGTGGCCAACTGACACTGATCGGTCCTGATCAAAAGGAAAAGGCGAGCCGACAGTTTGATGCACCTTTGACACAGTTGTCTATCGCCAAGGATGGCAGCCTGATCGCTGCTGTACTGCACACTGATCATGAAGAGCAGCAAGATCAATTAGTAGTGATGGAGAAAAGCTGTAACGTGCTTTGGCAGGAAGAGCTGGGGACAATTATCTCGGCAGCAGTGACCGGGATAGATAAACGTGTTGTGGTCAATTGGCGCGAAGGTGAGATCCCCTATTTTGGTGTTTTCTCTGCTGAAGGAGAGTTGTTGTGGAAACTGCAGGAGGGTACTGCCATTAGCGTTGACAGTAGTGGCCAGAACATTATTAGTGGATTCTCTGCAGAAATATCCCGTTACGATTACAAAGCAGAAAAAGTCTGGGAATATGCGGTATCTGGTGAAGTTAGTCGTGTACAGGTCAGTGATAATGGCTTGTATGTCGGTGTAATTATTACCGACCCGGCAACACAGCATCAGAATTTGCTTTATTTTAGTATGACTGGCGAAAAGCTGTGGCAGCAAGTACTGCCGGTCGGGGCTAATGTCGTGGTTTCAGCTGATGGCAGTCAGGTAATTGTGGCTTCTTGGGGACAATTTCAAGATGATGTCACTAAAATTACTGAGTACGATCAACAGGGACAACAAATCAACGTTCTAGACGTGACCGGCCGGGCACAAAAAATGGCTTTTGCCTCACAGTCAGGTACACTCGTTGTAGGTCTTTATGATGGCAGTATTTATTTTTTAGATCTTTACGGAAAAGCGCCGGGGACTGACACGACCAAAGAGCCAAAAACAACAGATTATTATCAACCAGTTGTTTTTGGACGTCAAGAAGGAGAAAATAATGTTACCCTTTACTTCTATGATCAAGACTCACGCTATCTAATTCCGGTGACCCGTAGTGTAAAAAGCTCACAATCACTGTTGCGTGGTAGCATCTTGGAGTTAGTGCGGGGGCCTGCACAGGGCAGTGAATTGCAGCGCACTATTCCCAAAGAGTCAGAGATTAAGGTAGAGGTAGAGAACGGCACCGTAGAAGTGGATTTGCCAGAAGAATTGAACCAAATGTCAGGCAGTACCTTTTTGACGGGTGTTTTAGATTCCTTACTCTTGACTGTCAGCAGTATTCCCTCGGTGGAACAGATACAATTTACGGTAGCTGGAGAAGAGAGAATAACTTTTGGCCAGGAAGGTCTCTTAATTGAAGAGCCTTTTCAGCCGCAGCCGTTTAGTAAAAAAAGTGGAGAACGTCTACTCTTTTTACCTAGTGCTTCTGGAAGAAAATATTACTTAAGACCTGTCACCAAAGAATTTACGCCGCTTAAGGAGCGAGCCCTTGCAGAAGCAGTGGTGCAAACAGTTTTAACAGGTTACGAAGATTGTTTTGAAAAGGTGCTTACCCTGCAATCAGTAAAGATTGCTGACAATATTATCTATGTTGATTTAACCCCTTCCTTACATGACCTTGTTTCTCAATCAATCGCGGCCGCTGCCCGGGCAGCAATGCTGCGTGACGCCCTAGCATTGTCATTAGTAGAGAACTTACCTTATTCTACAGTGAAGATTACGGTTAATGGTACCACACCTAAAAGTGAGAAACATTATTTACCTTGGGAAGTAACTGTTATCCGTCCCTATTACGTGAATATGGAAAACTAAAGCGAGCTAGTTAATGCGGCGCACCTATGCGTCGCATTTTGCTGTCCTGAGCGAAAAAGGACAAGCTTGCAGTCTGCCCTGTCTTTGGATATAATAATGTCAACAATTGAAGAAAGAGGTCCTTGTTTGATGCAGACGTTTCGGGAAGAAATTATTCGTTTATTATCACCTCATGTGCCACTAAATAAGCAGCAAATTAGCGAAGATTTAGAAACGCCACCCAACCCTGCGATGGGTGACTTTGCTTTTCCCTGTTTTAAGTTAGCTAAAGCAATGCGGCAGGCTCCACCTAAAATAGCTGTTACACTGGTTGAAGCACTACCCGCCAGCGCATTATTCGAGCGCATTGAAGCTAAAGGCCCCTATCTTAACTTTTTTTGCGACCGGCAAAAGCTGGCCTGCTTAACGGTGGAGAAAGTATTATCAGAAAAAAAAGCATATGGTCACCAGCAAGCTGGTCAAGGCAAAACAATTGTGATAGATTTTTCTGCGCCCAACATTGCTAAGCCCTTTGGGGTTGGACACTTACGTTCTACAGTAATTGGTAATTCTCTGTATCGCCTTTACGAAGCCCTAGGCTACCGCTGTATCGGTATTAATCACCTTGGCGACTGGGGCACTCAGTTTGGCAAGCTCATTGTGGCCTATTTAAAATGGGGCAATGAAAAGCAGCTGCAAAAAGACCCGATTACATATTTATATGAATTGTACGTGCGTTTTCACCAGGAAGCCGAACACGAGCCGCAATTAAACGAAGCAGCACGTAGCTGGTTTAAAAAACTAGAAGACGGTGAGCCGCAAGCGCAAGATTTGTGGCAGCGTTTTCGTGCTTTAAGTTTAATCGAATTTAAACGTATTTATCAGATTCTAGATGTAGAATTTGATTCTTATTCCGGCGAAAGTTTTTATAATGAAATGTTGGATGATACGATTAAATTAGTGGCAGAGCAAGGTTTATCTAGTGAATCCGAGGGAGCACTGGTAGTAGACTTAAGTGCAGAAGGCATGCCGCCATGTTTGCTGCGTAAGCAGGATGGTGCTACTTTATACGCTACCCGTGATCTCTGTGCCGCCATTTATCGTTGGCAGCAATATAATTTCGAGAAGATGCTCTATGTGGTAGGGGCAGACCAAGCACTCCATTTCCAACAATTTTTTACTGTCTTGCGTAAAATGGGCTATAGCTGGGCCGAGCAGTGTTTTCACGTCCCGTTTGGTCTCATCGGCTATAAAGACGGGAAAATGTCCACACGTCAAGGTACACTAATTTTTCTGGAAGAGGTGCTGCAGCGGGCTACCGAATTAGCAGCCCAAATTATTCAGGATAAGAACCCCAGTCTGGCTAATAAAGCCGAAGTGGCACGCCAGGTAGGGATCGGTGCTGTAATCTTTGGTGACTTGAGTAATGACCGTATTAAAAATATTGAGTTTGATTGGGACAAGGTGCTGGATTTTTCTGGCGAAACAGCTCCCTATGTTCAGTATGCGCATGCCCGTATCTGCAGTATCTTACGCAAAGCACCAGCGTGGCCAGCGGACTATGATGCGGCTTTGCTGACAACAGATGAAGAACAAGCAGTAATTGGTCTCCTGGCACGTTTCACTGATACTATCACACGCGCGGCTAAGACGTACAAACCTTCCATTGTTGCTCGTTATGTGGTAGATTTAGCGGCAGAATTTAATCGTTTCTACCATCAATGCCCGGTTTTAAACGCAGAAGAAGAACTGCGTACTGCCCGGTTAGCCCTGATTGATGCGGTGCGTCAAGTTTTAGTCAACGGCTTATACCTATTGGGTATCGCCGCCCCTGAAGAAATGTAGCGTGCTTAGCTAAAAACCAGCAAAAAAATATAATATGTCAGGCAGGTCTTGCTTGTGAACTAGTGGTCACAAACAAAAGCTCAACCGCAATGGTTGAGCTTTTATTTTCCTGGCAAATTAATTTCTCTTTCCCAGGCGCTAAGTGGCCTCAGAGTAATCAATTCTTCTAATTAGCGTAAAGCAGTATACAAAAAGATGAGGCCAAAGATAATAAAGAGTAAAGCACTGCCTATTTTAATGGTCCGTGCAGGTAAGCGGGAGAGAAAACGTGCTCCGAGGTAGGCTGCCAGACTATGATTAACAGTCTGCCCGGCCATGGCGCCCAGGAACACGGCTAAAGGTGAGCCGTAAGCTGCTGTCAAGGCAATTGCAGTAAGTTGTGTTTTGTCACCTAGTTCCGCTAAAAAAACTAAAAAGAAGGTTTGTAAAGTAATACCACGACCGGAGGTGCGCACATCAGCATCTTCTTTCTCTTCTTTTTTCAGCAGCAAGAAGATACCAACAACAATAAAGAAAAGACCACTAGCGAGCATCGTGACCATTTCTGGAAAGAGTTGAGCCAAATATTCCCCTAAGAGCACAGCAAGCCCCGTAATGGCGGCTAAGGCGCTTAAAGAACCGGCCAGCACCCGTAAGGGGGGATATCGAGTTGATAGAGTCAGTGTAACTAGTTGTGTTTTGTCACCCATTTCGGCTAACAAAGTTGCGGCAAAGGCGATTAAGAATGCTTGCAAAAATTTCACATCCCATCATTGAGCTTATTTATTAAGAAAATTATACCCACTAAACATTACAGAGAACATGGTATTTTTAGTATACCACACGGCATAATATACTTGCATTATTATAGTGAGAAGGGTATACTATGAATACTAAAGGAATAAAACCAAGGAAGGGCAAAAGTAGCCATTACCGTCCTTTACAGAGAGCCGGAGGTGCTGGGAACCGGTAAGACGGCGGGTGAATTCCGGCCCGGAGGTGAATAGATGAACTCACAGTAATCTATTCCGTTTTGCACGTTACGCATAGAGGGGGCCAAATTATTTGGTCAACCAGGGTGGTACCGCGAAGCAACTCGTCCCTGTTGGGGGGTGGGTTTTTTTATTTTTAACGCCCTCTGGAAGTTGAAAGCGTAAGCTTTTTTATTACATAAACACTTTGAAAAGGGAGGATGACAAAGTGCTTGATTTAAAATTTGTGCGTGATAACTTGGATATTGTCCGCCAGGCGTTGCATGATAAGGGAGAAACAGCTGCGATTGACCGCTTTAATGAAGTTGATGGCAGACGCCGTGACTTACTCCAAGAGGTAGAACAATTAAAAAATAAGCGTAATCTTGTTTCAGCTGAAGTAGCTCGCATGAAAAAGGCTAAAGAGGATGCTAGTACGGTGATTGAAGAGATGCGTGGCGTAGCGCAGCGCATTAAAGAATTGGATTCCCAAACCAGAGAAGCAGAAAAGGATTTACACGAAATTCTGTTAACCTTGCCCAATATCCCTGACGCTTCTGTTCCTGTGGGACAGAGTGAGGATGATAATATACCAATACGCCATGTAGGTGATGTGCCTAACTTTAATTTTACAGCGCAGCCACACTGGGATATTGCCACTAATTTAGATATTATTGATTTTGAACGTGCCGGGAAAGTGACAGGTGCCCGCTTTGCTTTTTACAAAGGCTGGGGAGCACAGCTTGAGCGTGCTTTGGTTAACTTTATGCTAGATTTGCATACAGGAGAACATGGTTATACGGAAATATTTCCCCCCTTTATGGTGCACCGTGACAGTATGGTAGGCACAGGGCAGCTGCCTAAATTTGAAGAAGAAGCTTTCCGAGTAGCAGATACCGATTATTTTTTAATTCCTACTGCAGAAGTACCAGTCACTAACTTGCATCGTGATGAGATTTTTACAGCAGCAGAGCTGCCGCGCTGCTATGTAGCTTACAGTGCCTGCTTTCGCGCCGAAGCTGGTGCCCATGGCCGTGACACACGTGGCTTAATCCGTCAGCACCAATTTAATAAAGTAGAATTAGTAAAATTTGTGCGTCCTGAAGAATCCATGACTGAACTGGAGAAGTTGACAGTCAATGCAGAGGAAGTCTTAAAGCGTTTAGGCCTGCCGTATCGAACCGTCCTCATGTGTACCGCAGATCTCGGTTTTGCGGCGGCTAAAAAATATGACTTGGAAGTCTGGCTGCCGTCCTATAATACCTACCGTGAGATCTCTTCCTGCAGCAATTTTGGTGACTTTCAAGCTCGTCGTGCTGGTATTCGTTTCCGCCGCCTGCAAGGCGGTAAAGCTGAGTTTGTCCACACTTTAAATGGCTCTGGGGTAGCCATTGGTAGAACAGTGGCAGCTATTTTGGAGAATTACCAGCAAGCAGACGGTACTGTTGCAATCCCGGAAGCTTTATGCCCCTATCTGCCCCAGATAAAGAGCGGTTATATTGGTAAATAACAACAGCTCACCTGTTGTTGACATCCATATAGGCCTATGTTATACTAATTTATGCGCCCGGGAGGGGTGTCCGAGCGGTTTAAGGAGCTGGTCTTGAAAACCAGTGACTCGAAAGAGCCGTGGGTTCGAATCCCACCCCCTCCGCCATTTATTAAGCTGGCGGAGTTAAGTTAATAACACACGGAGAGATGGCCGAGTCGGTCGAAGGCGGTCGCCTGCTAAGCGATTAAGCGGGACTAAAACCCGCTTCCAGGGTTCGAATCCCTGTCTCTCCGCCATACTAAAACCAAAAGGACCATGATGGTCCTTTTTTTCTTACCCCCAAATGCACCGCCTGCTATTATCTGACAACCTACTGCTTGTATTTACGGTAGTAGAAGGTGCGGTCTTGCAGAAAAAGGGAAAAATCGATTACAATAGAGTTAAGGGTAACTATCCTCAAAAGGAGAAAAGTTGTGAAGCACGAAGAACTGGACAAAGCTAGACAAAATTTTAATAAACTTAACATGCTGCTAGCAAGAAAAGCAAAAAACAGAGGCCTCCAGACCAGCCTCTGTTTATATGATTTCCTGACAAAGCAGTGGATAGAAAAGGATGCAGACAACAGACTCTATCCCGCCAGCTTAATAAAAATCCTTTATCTTCTAACCGTCTTAGACCAGGTAGAGCAAGGTGTATTAGCGCTTAACGACAGTTATACCTTTAGTGAGCAGGATAAATATGCAGGAAGTACAAAGGTAACTGGCGCTGGCAGCCTGCAGTTTACCGAAGCGGGAGGTATCTATACAGTAGAAGAGCTGCTGAAGATGATGATCAGCGCCAGCGACAATGTCGCCGCTAATATCGTGCTTGATTTAGTCGGTCCCCAAGCTGTGGCCGCGATGACCACGCGCCTGGGCCTGTCGCAGACTCGTGGCACCAGAAAAATGTATGCCTTGGATTCTCCATTACCCCCCAACTCCTCTACTGCACGTGAGCTGACCGAGCTGTTAATTGCGCTAGAAAACAGAGAGGTTTGTGGTGAAAAATTGAAGGATCTGGCTGTTTCGATGATGCTCCACACTGAAAACAAAAACCGAATTGGTCGCTATTTGAAAAGCAACAGCGTTTTGGTGGCCAATAAAGTGGGAACTGTTGATCATATGGTTGGAGACATGGCTTTGATTTATTTTCCCAGCCGCCCCCCGGTGGCTTTGACAATCATGGTAACAATTCCACCCTGTCGCCTGGCAATAGCCAACGCCCTCGCACGGCGTGCCGCAGCCAGAACGATTAGTCGTTTGGCTTCCCTCGTCGTGAAGGAACTACAGAAGTAGTAGTATCCCACTCTTTATATAACAATGATTTCCAAGGAGATGACTTCTTGTTTAATTTATTGTTAAGTTGATGAACATAACTTATAAATGCGGCTACAATCTGCATGGCCATTATGCGATGTCTTAAAGATTGAATCATCCAAAACTACTCTGAAACAAATTTCGCTTATACCACAAATAGTAAATACCAGTGAATAATTAGAATTAGTGAGGAAAGCTATGATTAAACTGATAGCAATCACAACGATGCTCATAGATCATATAGGTTTTGCCTTTTTCCCTGAGATGGCGATTCTACGCCTCATTGGGCGCATTGCTTTCCCTTTGTTTGCACTAGAACTGGCCAGGGGGAGAAGGAGGACCAGAAGTATAAAAAAATATCTCACTAGGCTGCTTGTGCTGGCGATTCTCTCGCAAGTTCCTTATATGCTGTTTTTTGATACTACTGATCTCAATATATTGTTTACGCTGTTTGTCTCTCTGTTGATGCTTATAGCTCTTGATAACAAGATTTATCTTGCGGCTGCCGGCCTATTTGCGCTAACAGTCATGTTCTCCTTTGAGTACGGGTATTATGGTCCACTAACGGTTTTTCTTGTAGATAAGATTGACTTGCAGGACATAAAGTACACCATCATATATTTTGCAGTGAACATCTTTTCTGGCTTTCAGGGATTTGCTCTTTTAGCCTATCCCCTTTTTAAGATCAGGGATAAGAAGATTCTGCCTACTTGGCTGGCGTATGGCTTTTATCCTGGTCATTTATTGGTTTTGTATTTTTTGCTGCACTAGTAAAAAATTACCCTATTGCCTGCTCAAGCAGTGTGGGAGGCAATAGATAACTTCCCACCCCTTGAGACAGCCAGCGTAGAATTATCAATTACTTTTTATCCCATTGATTGTCGTCAATGTAGCAGGGATCAATAAGCGCTACTGTGCCGAGTCAACACGACAACGCTTTTTTTTTCCTCCCTTTGTTTCTATCTTAATTGTAGCAAGAAGGGGGGAGAGGGTCAGGAAAAGCGCACAAAAAGCAAGTTTTAACCGAACAACAGGTTAGAACTTGCTTTTTGTGTATATTAATTCACCTTTATACCTGTTACTGTCAAGTAACTTTGATCAAGTTTGAACATATAA
Source organism: Oscillospiraceae bacterium (assembly GCA_035647835.1). GTDB lineage: Bacteria > Bacillota > Dethiobacteria > Dethiobacterales > Dethiobacteraceae > UBA9865. The sequence goes on along the minus strand of DASRMS010000089.1, from coordinate 1,279 downwards.
TTATAGAGCGCCTAGAAAGGTTTCCTGAACAATTCGAACATTTTGATGTTACCTCACTAGCAAGATTACTGGATAGCGCAATCGATTATGGTATCGCGATGGCCGAAAGAAATTATAAGCTAGTAATACCCCAGTATCGGCCTCAACGTGATAAAATTCAGTTTCTGCTGCCGTTATACCTTGGCGGTGAATTTACGAAATCGCCCGACCTGGCACTAGTATTAGATTTAGAAAAGAATATCTATACACCGGAAACGATTCTGCCGCTTGATGCCGCTTATCAAAACGCACGAGTTATTGCAAAGCCTGATGCTCTATGGTTAGATCCCCAAGAAATTGTAGAAAACCAGTGTGATGAATAAACAAAAACAAGCTCTGGTTAGAGACCAAAGCTTGTCTTACACCTGCCGCCGTGCCATAAACCAGCGAAAACCGTTATAGAACAGATAGACTTCTCGGCCTAATACGCTGCATGTATAGCGCATCTTAGATCACCATTAAAGTACACAATTTGCTTCAGGAGTTCATTCTTAAGGGTGGGTTCGAAATCGAAGAGCCGAGAGATGATTAGTAAGGAAGTATATCTCGTTGACTTCGAGAGGAGAAAGCAAGTTGGCAATAGAGACGGAGAAGAAACAGGCCGAGGTGTTGACAGATTCGTGGATATCATATCAGATTGCTCGATAGGGTAGGAGGTAAGGGAGTGTCTCAAAAGTTGTCGCCATAATTAAACGTATACTATCCCAGCTTTTCCATTCGTTACATGAATACAGCAGATAAATATTTCTCATGGCGGTTCTCCTTCCGGGTTCTTCTTTGTAATTGCTGTATCTTAATTGTAGCAGGTAGAAGGCAAGAAGTCAGGAAAACCGCATAACAAAAAGCTCTAACTAGGTGCTTGTTCTAGCTAGAGCTTTTGCTTTTTAGGCTAGTTCTATTTCTACCTTAACACTGGTGCCGTCATCATCATAGGTTGCAAAGACTTCGTATGTGCCATCTCCATAGCCAAGGGTGTAAAAGCATAATTAAAGCCAGACCTATGAGTAGACTTAGCACCAAAGGAGGCTACAGATAATTAAAGAGCTGGACTAATTCTACTGAATAAGTCAATTTGTAGTAAAACTAAGAAATCTTAATGGAACATTCGATTTATAGTAAAAAAGTCGATTAGAATTAACATTTATAATTTGATCATTACCATCACTGTGAACTATTATATTTTTTACTGAAGAATCATATACTTTACCTATTATATTAGTAAATGGTAAATCATTTTCAT
>DASRMS010000088.1:0-4659 GCA_035647835.1 Oscillospiraceae bacterium | reverse complement strand
ATAAAGTTAAGCGTGCCTGACTGTCTTGGTCAGGCACGCTTAGCATAATAACTCGTCTTATGGACTCACAGTAATATTTAGGTTGTAAGAAACACTTTCTCCTGAAGAATCAGCTGTGGCATTGCCAGTAACCCATGTGTTTATTGTGGGATATGACAACACCCGAGAAGCTGAAACATTTCCATGAAAATGTTCTGTACCATCACTGAGGATAATGTAAATATCAGCGCTAGTATGATAGTTTAGATTTAAAAAACCTGATCTGTAAGTTTGTATATTTCTGGCCTCATAACCTACAACTGTTACAGGGTGGTATCGGACCGTAACCTCACAGGTAGCAGTAAATCCACCATCAAGCGTCTCTACGGTGATTGTAGTACTACCGGGTACATGTGCTGTGACTAAGCCATTGTTATCAACTGTGGCAACTGAGGTGCTGCTGCTGCTCCATGTAATACTTTGGTCTGTTGCATCGGCAGGCGCCACTGTTGCCGTTAGGCTGCTTGTATCAGCAATATACATCTCTAAGGAGGTAGGTGTAACTGAGACACCAGTGACGGCAATACCGGTAACCTCTACCGAATATATTGCTGTCTTACTAGGATCAAGTACAGCGGAGGCGGTAAGGCTGTCTGGATAATAACCCAGAGTGTGACCGGTGAGAATGGTCTCGGAAACTGTCGCTTCGGGGACACTGGAACTCCAGGTCACATCAACAGCACGGGTCGTGCCGTTGGTCAAGACGGCATCCAGTCTTGAGGGCAGGTTAATATATTCTCTGGTTCGTAAGGTAATAGCATCTTCAGTATGTGGGATTAGGCGTTCAATACCAACGACATTAACCACTAAGAAGGTAGTTTTTGTCTCATCCATGTTCGCTGTAGCGGTAATAGACTGTGTGCCGATAGTTGATGTATCTATGGTGCCGCTCCAAGTAACTACAACTTTTTGTGTGGTGCCATTAGTCATGACGGCATCAACTGTACTTGGAGGTGTAAAGCTTTCTCCCTGAATAATAGTTTTCGGTGCCATGGGCTTGAGGTAAGCAATAGTGGAGTGTACTTCATCAGGATCTGGATTATATTTGTTCTTTAAATAGGTTTCGACTGATAATAAATCTAACCCTGAGGCAAGGTCACGATTGTAAACTAAAATCTCTGCAATGTCTATGTTAGCCCAGTTGATCTCCAAAGGTCTGCTGGAGACTGAATTGGCAGCAGTGCCGTAGCCTTCCAGTTCTCCGTCTACGCGCAAAGAGATATTATTGTCAGAGACAACAGCAGAAAAGATATGCCACTCGTCGTCGAGGGCTTGATGGCCTACCAGTTCAGCAGGGATGCCTCCCGCAGCAAAAGCTAGATTACCAACTTCGTTCCACTCAAAGCTCCAGGTATTGTTGCCACCTTTAATAATATTAGTGTTGGGTTGAATAGCACTGCTTTTAGCGACAATGATGGCTGTAAACTGGTTAAGTGTGGTCGGACTGAAAGAACTAACTCTCATCTTAGTGCCAGCATTATTTTCCTGCAAGGATTTACCCCAGACATATAAATCGTCTTGATACTGGACCTCAGTCAATTCAGGTTTTTGGCTTTCTACGCTTTGTACTGCATGATTGTTGCTGCCTGAAAGATCGTGCCATTCTGAAACAAAAATATTGTCACCGCTATTTACTATCGAGCTAACAGCAGGATCCTTGCTGATAGCTGAGGCATCAAGATGCAGAACTAAGCCATTAGTTACAGTTGGTCCATGCAGATAAACGGGATCGCTAAAGACTGTCGTTCCCTTTTTGCCGGACATAGCATAGGGTGTAATGGTATAAATAATATGACGGCCAGTATATTCACTGGGCAGTGCCGTTAAGTCACTTTGGCTGAGCATATCTGAATTGGCTTTGATTGGTACCGGGTCATAATCATGAGGGAAAATCGGATATAAACGCCCATGGTCGAAATCCTCATCAATGTAGTCGTCAGCAACCATCGGCACGTTAAAACCCGGACGCGAGACAAACCATTCATGACGGTTCAGGAGAAAAACATTATGCGGATCAGCTACTTCTGATGTTGCTCTGGCTGACAAACCTGGGCGGATAACATAGTCGTAATTTCTCGCCAAATCGGCATTATCTTTTCTTAACTTAAGAGTGGCCTTGTTGACAATAGGCACCGGGTATTCTGCCATTCTGCTATCAGCAACAATCGCCCGAACTACCCGGTTGTTGGCGATTTCAATCTCACGGTAATAACCTTCGACAGTGATCTGCTGCGGTTTCCCGTTAAATAAGGTTAGCGAGACCTTGTCATCAGGTGTTACACCATCTAAAAGAGCTTGCTTGATTCCCTCAATCTCTGTTTCCATAGATTGTTGTGCCGCAAAAACACTTTGTGTCATGGCTTTGGCGCTGGATAGCCAGGAAAAGTGTGTCGTCATTGATAAGACAAAGGTAACAGAAATAATCATAATCAAAGCAATGGCTATGAGTACCTCAACTAAAGTAAAGCCTTTATTTTTCAGCATCAAAAGGCTCCTTTCTGGCATTAAGCTTTGTTGCCCTATAAATTAGGTCCGTCAATATGCCATAGATTATTGATAATCTCTTTTTGAATCTCACCGAAAACAAGATCCAATTCTTCTTCATCTCCCGCTTCAAAAAAGGACTGGCCAGAAGAAGTAGGCAGTGCACCAGTACTGGCGGCAATATTGGCTAAGCTGCCGAAGTCTGCGCTGCGAGATGAGAAACCAATTACATAAACCTTAATATTACCATCGCTTTTCACCATTGAACCGATATTCTGCACATAGCCTTCGCCCCAAGTCAGATCCAGCTCGGAACCGTTGCCGGCAATTTGACCGTTAGCAGAAAACTCTAACCAGCCTCTATCTAAAAATCCTTCATTAACATTGTTGTGATGAGTTACCCAGCTGCGGTTACTATTGCTTTGCACACTGCCAAAAGTTGTTACGCCGTCTACTAAAATAATGATATAATCACTGACCTCTTTACCCACAAAATCAGCATTATTGCGTCCATTTATAATACCATGATAAGCGCGACGAATTCCATCTCCCGTATTGGTGCCGCCACCGGCAGTAAGCGAATTAATATCGTTATAAAGAGCACTGATGTCAGTTTGAACCGGGCGGAAGGGTTTAGGGTTATTGGCTGAAGTAGCAAAGGGCACTAATGAAACATATACAGGGTGCTCTGAAGCAGCAAACTGCTCAACCAATTTCTTTGAGGAGCTCTTTAACTTTGTAATCCGTCGGTTTGCTTCTGTATTTGTAGTCGTACCATTCATTTGATATTCCATACTGCCGGACACATCTAAAACCATCGCAATTTGGGCAACAGGTAAAGTTGCCTCAATTTCCGGTTTATCACGATTTTCTCTTCTAAAGGCAATGGCCACAGCTGGATCCAGGGCAGTGCCTTTATGGATCACCTGCAGTGAGTTTAACGCTTCAGCCTGCGAATCGATACTAATATGTCCCAGGGGTTGTCCATACTCGTCCGTTTTTACAGGTCGGCCATCTATGTAACCATTGATAGAAAAACCTACTATTTTTTCTTGATGATCTTCCAGTACTTTTTTAAAAACTATTTCATAGGTAACATTATCGCTGGCTGGGACCAGTTCTGTTTTATGGTGACCCGTGGCACTATATTCAATAGCAACAACGGCCCCATCCAGCACGCCGATATAACTCCAACCAGCTGATAGGTTGTCCTCTTGGAAACTGGATCTGGGAATAGTAAAGATTGCGGAAGAAAAACGTGCAGCACGATTGATGTGTGCCGCAGCCAGCCTGGCAGTTGATTGCAGTTCATATTCTTCAATACTGGAACTATGAACCCTGTTCCCTAAACCCAACAGCATATAGGCTGGTGCAATCACCATGCTCAGCAGAGCAAGGACAATCATCAACTCAACAATAGTGAGCCCCCGGTTATTCCTTAATTTCATAATTCTCACCCATCCTTATTGAGAATTTTACAAACAAGCTACTGCCAGCGGCGAACTAAAGGATTTTCTGCTTCAAAGATTAGGGTAAGTGATTCACTGTTGCCAGTGTCTACTACAGTACCTATAGAGTGAATTTTAACTTCACGCGTAGAACCAGTATCGAAAGCACTTATCGTAATAACTACACGATCCTCACCAATTGTAAATTGATCCTCTAGTTCTGTCAGAGACCCCCCGATGAATTCATCTAACAAGGAGTCTTCATCTTCATCCGCTGGCTCTTTGACTAGGGCTTCATAGGCCAGATCAACACCTGACAAGGCTAAATAATAAGCTCGTGTCTGATACTCCTGGTGTGTAACCTGCTTTAGGTTATTGGCAAAAAGTGTTGCTACTGATAATGAGATAATCATGATAATAACAAAGACACCAATAACAGTAATCAAAGCAACACCATCATGATTCCGGAGTGTTTTGCCGATCATCTACATCCCGTCCTTTTGCTAGCTACAGCAGATACTTACTTTTCCAGTAAAATAAAGAACGTGTCTTTAAAAGTAAACAAAATATCACCCTTTTTACCATTATATACCTAAAAAAAAAGTTAGTCAACAAATTTCAAGACATAATGTTTAACTTATGAAAATATTATATGATTAGCCCACAAAAAGCAGACATTTTTTGATGA
>DASRMS010000087.1:0-1090 GCA_035647835.1 Oscillospiraceae bacterium | reverse complement strand
TGCTTCCTCTGATATGCCCGCAAGTTTTGTTTTTTCATCTTGTGTAAAATCCTTATAGTTTCCAGAATCATACTTATTACCATAGACACTGTTGCCTGTGCCGCCATCTACCCTTGGCGCTTTGCCCATGCAGTTATTATTTGAAATCAGGTTGTAGTTGTTGCCCGTACCTCCGAGCCATATTGTATTCTGACTCGCAGTGTAGTCCGTTGGCAAACCAGTGCCACGAGTGCAGGTGTTACCAGTGACGGTGTTATTGCTTGAGGCGAATAATAAGATGCCAATTTCGTTGGAGCTGCAAGTGTTGCCAGTGACGGTGTTGTTGCTTGAATCGGTTATACGGATGCCATAACTATTGTTATTGTTGCAGGTGTTGCCTATGATGGTATTATTGCTTGAGGAGTCTAATGAGATGCCAGAATTGACGAGGTTGGCAAAACTTGCACTGTTTCCATCTACTTGCAAATTAGCAACATTGCAACCACTTCTGCCAGTTAGAGCTATTACTCCGGGTGTTGAGGTGGAGTTAAACATCCTCTTTAGTATAGTGGCATTGCCATTTCCTCTGATGCTTACATTATCTTTAGTGACATCAATCTTTGCGGTAATATTGTAAGTTCCGTCTAAGATTATAATCTCGCCACCAGTTGCAGGTAAAGCGGTTATTGCAGCATTTATTTCCGTTTGGTCTGCTGTACCGTCGCAAAGGTAATCACAATCAGCGTCAGTCCAGCCTGCTGTAGATGTTCCAACTACAAAGCGAGCAACCTTTTTGCCGGTTGTACCTGGTGGACTATTCCACACCGCCTTTTCAGCGTCCGTAACAAAGCGGTTGTTTGCATCTTGCGTAATCATACTTGCTGGATGCGTAGGTGGATGCGAGTAGTTGTTGGCACTTGCAGCAATGCCTGCAAGCTTTGTTTTTTCTGCTGTGGTATAGTCCTCAGTGCTTAGTCCCTTGCCAGCGACCTTATCAATCTTTCCGCTGATGTCAACAACAGTATCTTGTGCAGGGATTCCCAGAGCCACAATATCGGCCTTGACGATTGCACCTGTCTTGCCATTGATAGTTGTAATAGTGTCTGTAAAC
>DASRMS010000086.1:0-11444 GCA_035647835.1 Oscillospiraceae bacterium | reverse complement strand
ATATTATATAATGAATGATAACAATGCTCTTTTCGGCAAGCAGCGATAATTATGCTAGAAACGAGGTGGGTCAAGTGAGCAATACAATCAGAAGAATATTAGTAGAAAAAAAACCAGGTTTTGATATTGAGGCACGACATTTACAGCAAGATTTAAGGGATAATTTGGGCATCACAGCTTTAACACGAGTGCGACTAATTAACCGTTACGATCTTTCCGGTGTAACAGATGCGGCCTACAACCAAGCCCGAACAACAATCTTTGCTGAACCCAACGTAGACTTCTATTATGATGAAACCGTAGAGATAGAAAATGACGTTAAGTATTTCGCCATGGAGTACTTACCTGGGCAATACGATCAACGAGCAGACTCTGCTGCTCAATGTATCCAGATCTTAACTCAGGGAGAACCGCCGACCATTCAATCAGCAAAATTAATTTTACTTTATGGCAAGCTAACAGGAGATGATCTGCAAAGGATTAAAGCTTACTGCATCAATGCGGTTGACTCTCGTGAAGCCGCCCTAGAAAAACCAGCTTCTTTGGCCATAAGAACAGCTGCCCCAGCAGATGTGTCAATCCTAGATGGATTTATACAGCTGGATGACACACAGCTTTCCGCTTACAAAAGAAGCATGGGGTTTGTGATGAGTGACGAAGATTTAAAGTTTTGTCAAACCTACTTTAGAGACAAAGAGAAAAGAGACCCAACCGTCACAGAAATGACGGTGATTGATACATACTGGTCAGATCACTGCCGACATACTACCTTCTCTACCAGCCTTGAGAAGATTACAATCGAAGCCAAGGAACTAGGGGCACCTATAAAGAATGCCTATGAAGCATATCTTCAAGACCGTCAAGCTGTTTACGGTACAAAACAAAGAGATATCTGTCTCATGGACATTGCAACGCTGGGCATGAAAAAGCTAAAAAAAGAAGGCAAACTGCAGGATTTAGACCAATCAGATGAAATCAATGCTTGCAGTATTGTGGTAAAAGCAGACATTAATGGTATACAAGAAGATTGGCTAGTAATGTTTAAAAACGAGACCCATAACCATCCTACAGAAATTGAGCCCTTCGGTGGCGCAGCAACTTGTTTAGGAGGCGCCATCAGAGACCCCCTTTCTGGCCGTGTTTATGTGTATCAGGCCATGCGGGTAACTGGCAGCGGCGACCCGAGAGCAAGTATCGCCGAGACACTGCCTGGCAAGCTGCCCCAACGCAAAATTACTACTGGTGCAGCAGCAGGGTTCAGCGCGTATGGCAATCAAATTGGCTTAGCTACCGGTCAGGTTACTGAAATATATGATCAAGGCTTTATCGCTAAACGAATGGAAATAGGTGCAGTCATTGGTGCAGCACCAAAGGAAAACGTAGTCCGTGCCAAACCAACCGCTGGCGATGCCGTGCTGCTGCTAGGCGGCAAAACTGGCCGCGATGGGTGTGGCGGTGCCACAGGCTCCTCTGTGGAGCATACTGAAGAATCTATTTACACCTGTGGCGCTGAAGTTCAAAAGGGTAATCCCCCGACAGAAAGAAAAATCCAACGACTGTTTAGAAACCCCCAAGCCAGCCAACTAATTAAAAAATGCAATGACTTTGGAGCCGGTGGTGTTTCTGTGGCCATCGGCGAGTTAACCGATAGTCTGGTGATTAATTTAGATGCGGTACCCAAGAAATATGAAGGACTAGATGGTACTGAACTAGCGATCTCAGAGTCACAAGAACGTATGGCTGTAGTTGTAGCCAAAGAAAACGTTAGTCGATTTAAAGCTTTGGCGGCTGCAGAAAATCTCGAAGCCGTAGAGGTTGCAGCCGTCACTGCGGACAAGCGTCTAAAAATGCTTTGGCGGGACAAAGCTATTGTTGACATTAGTAGAGACTTTCTCGCTACTAATGGTATACAGCAGCATAGCGATGTTTATGTAGAAGCACCGGCAGTTACAGATAACTATTTTACTAAGCAGCTAGCAGCGGTCCCCGCTGACCTAGAAGAAGCTTGGCTCAATAATCTACAAAACTTAAATGTCTGTAGCCAACGCGGCTTGGTGGAACGCTTTGATAGCTCTATCGGCGCTGGTACTATACTAATGCCCTTCGGCGGCAAGTACCAAGCCACACCGGCAATTGGCATGGCGGCCAAATTGCCGGTAGAAAGTGGTGATACCAGCACAGGCACGCTGATGTCCTTTGGCTATGATGCACAATTGGCAAAATGGAGCCCCTTCCACGGCGCTTTATATGCTGTGGTAGAAGCAGTCTCCAAGATCGTGGCCATGGGTGGCAGTTATCAAAACATTCGACTAACACTGCAAGAGTACTTTGAAAAACTAGGCCAGGATCATAAAAAATGGGGTAAACCCTTTAGTGCCCTGCTAGGTGCTCACTATGCCCAGATGCAGCTGGGAATCCCGGCCATCGGCGGTAAAGACAGTATGTCTGGGACCTTTAAGGAACTTAATGTCCCACCCACACTAGTTGCCTTTGCAGTTAATGCTGTAGATGTGAATGATGTAATTTCACCTGAATTCAAGCAGGCAGACAGTCAGGTTGTCTTAATCACCATCGCAAGAGATGCTTACGAGCTGCCTGACTTTGCAACTCTAGGCAACACGTACCAAGGCATCACGGAGTTAATTCAGGCGGGTAAAATTACAGCTGCTTATCCCCTCAACAATGGGGGCGCGGCTGAAGCAATTAGTAAGATGTGCTTTGGCAATCGCCTCGGCTTTACTCTCGCTAAAGAATTCAACCTAGCTGCAGAGGGTAAGCTTCTTTTCTCACCAGATTACGGCAGTATGGTGATTGAAGTACCTAAGGATGTAGGCTTGCAGCAAGATTTTGCTCATCTGCCGTACAAGCTGCTTGGGCAGACGCAGCAAAAAGAAACAATTGAGCTTGGTGAAATTACCATTTCACTCGATCTTGCCCAAGAAATTTGGGAGGCACCCTTAGAAAAAGTCTTTCCCACTAAAACTGCAGTAACAGAAAAAACTATGCCCCAAGCTTTAACTTCTAAACAGCGCGGGTCTGCAAAATCAAAACTGCGAGTTGCCAAACCACGCGTTCTAATCCCTGTATTTCCAGGTACTAATTGTGAATATGATACTAAAAAGAGGTTTGAACTGGCGGGGGCAGAAACTAAAGTCTTTATTATTAAAAACCTCACTGCCACCGCTATCGAAGAATCAATTCAAGCTATGGCCGCGGCAATAAAACAAACGCAAATCATCGCCCTGCCAGGCGGCTTCAGTGCTGGTGACGAACCTGATGGTGCTGGCAAATTTATTGCCACCTTTTTCCGCAATCCTTGGATTCGTGATGCCGTGATGGAGCTGCTAAATAACAAAGACGGCCTGATGCTGGGCATCTGCAATGGCTTCCAAGCTTTTATCAAGCTAGGTCTCCTACCTTATGGTGAAATCAAAACAATTGATGATACTGATCCCACACTCACCTATAATAATATTGGACGCCATATGTCTGGTATCGTACGCACCAAAGTGACTTCTGTACTCTCCCCTTGGTTCAATAATGTAGCGGTGGGCGATATTCACCATATCGCTATCTCCCATGGAGAAGGCCGCTTCATTGCCAATGAAGCAGCCATGCAGAAAATGATTGTCACTGGCCAAGTCGCTACCCAATATGTGGATTATCAAGGACAACCCTCACTAGATATTCGCTTCAACCCCAACAGTTCTCATTACGCTGTCGAGGGTATCACCAGTCCCGACGGCAGAATTTTAGGGAAGATGGGGCATTCTGAAAGAATTGGCAGCAATCTCTACATTAACATTCCCGGCGAAAAAGACCAGCTTATCTTTGAAGCAGGGGTAAACTACTTTACAGACTAATAATCAGCGCTCGGCTAAAGTAATTAGTTGAGCGCTGATCTTTTTTTGTTCGATCAGAAAACTATATTTATCACATATTACCGTTTAAGTACCACAAAAGGTACGATAGGGGCAGGCAGAGGGCGGTGGTGGGTCAGCGTATTCATCTTGTTCAGCAGTGTAGGCATAAGGTTTGTCAAGCACACTGACCAGTCGCTTGCACACAGCACAGTCTTCATCTTCTACGGCAGCGGACAATGCCTCCTCCACACGATGGTTACGTGGTATTACCGCAGGGTTGCTGGCTTGCATTAGCTGCCGCACGGAACTTGCATTTTCCTGCTGTCTGGCTAGCCTCGCCTGCCACTGCTGAGACCAAGTGGTAAATTCGGCAGCCGCAAACATCTCCATCTCTGTGGCGTTGATCGTCAGGGCACGAAAGGTATTAGTATAGTCAGCAGAATGTTTCTGCATCAGGCCAAGCAGACTGTCAATCAAGGCTTGATCCTGTTCTTCTTCATTAAAGATGCCTAATTTTTCTCTCATCCCAGCCAGATAAAGGTGATCATAGATAGTGAAAAATTCAGTGAGAGCAGTTTGTGCTAATTGGATGGCCTCTTCTTGCTGATCATGCAAGAGCGGCAGCAGGCTTTCTGCAAAACGTGCCAAGTTCCACGCTGCAATCTTTGGCTGATTGCCATAAGCATAACGTCCCTGGAGATCAATAGAGCTAAAAACTGTGCCTGGGTCATAAGCATCCATAAACGCACAAGGACCATAATCAATTGTCTCACCACTAATGGTCATATTGTCAGTGTTCATCACCCCATGCACAAAACCAACTAACTGCCATTTGGCTATCAATTCAGCCTGCCGCTTAATCACTGCTTGCAGCAGGAGAAGATAGCGATTTTCAGCAGCTTCTATTGCTGGGTAATGCCTTTGTATCGTATAATCCGCTAAAGTTTTCAAAGCTGCTGCATCTGCAAACTGTGCAGCATATTGAAAAGTACCTACGCGCAGATGACTGGCTGCTACACGGGTAAGCATCGCACCGGGGAGTTTGACTTCACGCCTGATTGCTTCGCCTGTGCTCACCACAGCCAAGCTGCGGGTCGTAGGTATGCCTAGCGCATGCATAGACTCACCAATTATATATTCACGCAGCATAGGGGCAAGGGCGGCGCGGCCATCACCACCACGCGAATAGGGTGTGCGCCCCGAACCTTTAAGCTGGATATCAAAGCGCTCACCCTGGGGCGTAAGATGCTCGCCCAGTAAATGAGCACGGCCATCACCCAACATGGTAAAGTGCCCAAATTGATGTCCGGCATATGCCTGCGAGAGAGGTAAAGCTCCTTCGGGTATTCTGTTACCGGCCAAAACAGCTATACCAGCGTCACTTTGTAGTGCTTCAGCATCCAAACCCAGTACTTTGGCCAATGGCAAGTTGAGCATTACCAACTGCGGTGCACGTACAGGCGTTGGCTTGAGGGCACTATAAAATAATTCTGGCAGCCGGGCAAAACTGTTGTCAAAATTCCAGCCTGCTCTTATTATAGTTTTTGGCGCCGTCATCTTATCTCCTTCTACAATTTTTTAAACGTATCCTAATAATCAAGACAACTCTAGTTTCTTGCACATAGCTGTAGAATATGCCTGTCGAGAGAGGAGAGGCGGCACTTAAATTAATCTACATTGTTTATATTCTTTTGTAGTTCTTGCCCATCTTCTTTTGATATAAGGAACGTAGTTTTTCCGCAGTCTCCCGCTCCAGATCTTCTTTTCTAATTAAAGAGGCTTGGTTCATATTGAAATAGGTAATAAAGTAATCTCTTGACTCTAGCACTTGATAAAACTGGCTATACTTAATGCTAGTTTCCCCAGCAAAAGCTGTACTTTTTATTACTTGAAAATCTTCATAAAAATCTAATCTTTCTTTAGCACCAAAAGCCCCTGTTTTATCAGTGGCAATCCTTTGTTTGTTCCTTCTTTCAACTTGAAAAATTACAGCCAGCACTGCTGCTCCTATTAAGACAGCCCAATAAATAATGAATTGAGTTACATTAAAGTAACTGTCCTGATAAACAAGCAGTCCCGCCACGACAGCGGAAAATAAAAAAATATAGGGGATCGCTCCTTTACTCTTTAAAAACGTTGCTGTGTATAAAAATTTACGGTAGTCTTTTTTTTCCATGGTTGTTTCTACGGTGAAGAGTTTGTTTTCCTCCATCTTGCTTACCACCCTTTTTTTCTACTTTACAACCACTCTAAGGTGCCGCTATCTTTAATTTCTACTTTATCAAGCAGTTCTCCTACTCCTTGGTATGAGGAAATATTCAGTTGAATATTCTGTACCTTAGTGATATTTTAGAAGAAGAAGTTAATGTTATTCTACTTTAGAGCAGGGGGTAAGACGTTGGATAGAATAGTATTTGATTACATTCCCATTAAATTTGACACGGAAGAAGTACTGAAGTTTAATAAAATTCGTCCCAATTCCAGTTTCCGAGAAGTATTTATCGAGGCATTAAGCATTGCCGAGAAGCATCTGCGCTGCAAAGCAGTACTAAAATGGGTCAATATTGAGGCAATCGTAGGCAAGACTACTACTATTGATGGTGTTAATTTCCAGAGTAAAGTAATGGCGGATAATCTGCAAGATGTAAAGAAAGCTTTTCTCTTTGTCATGACCGTTGGTGCAGAAATTGATGAATGCAAAGAAATAGAAGAGAATACATTGCGAGATATGATTAAAGGCACAGCCCTCGGTTATATACATAAGTTTGTCCTTGAATATATTACCGAGCATTTCGGCTATCAAGACCTGGCCATGATGACTCCCGGCTCGCTGCCTGACTGGCCGATTATTAACAATGATGATCTCTTTGCCATGATTGGCAATGTAACTGAAGATATCGGTGTTTCACTAAATAAGCATCATTACATGCAGCCCTACAATTCAAGTTCGGGCATTATCTTTTCCAGCAGCACAGGTTATGTTAACTGCACTCTTTGCAAAAACCTTGATTGCATCGGCCGCCATGCCCCCTTCGACCAAGCAGAATACAACCGCCTCTTTACTTAAGACTCAAGGGACGGTTCTTTGTCACACTTCACTTAACTAGGTGGCAGGCTAAGCGAATCATTTACTTTAAAATAAAACCTCTGGTCCTATAAACGACCAGAGGTTTTGTAATCTAAGTCAAGATAAGTTGCTATGCTCTACCATATAGTTTGTTGTAATAAGCCAAGGAGTAATTATAAAGTTCATCCTTGGCTATTTTGTCTTTTGCAGCATCTCTGTTTTCTACCATCAGCCAGCACATTACACGCCCTGTTTCACCATAGTGATCGACAAAATCGCGTACAGCTTTGCGAACTTCGGCTTCTGACCAGTTCTGCTTAATAAAAAGTGGGAAAGAAAATGACATTTCCTTGCCATAGGTATTGTACAAGAATTCAGGATCATTAATCACTGACTGCGGATTCCACATATCAATACCCATTTCAATCATCATTGGCACATACTGAACGTTTTTACCGCAGGAGTGCAGCTCAACAAATTTACCTTCGCCTTTTACATAGTCTAAAAAGCGCTTTGTTGCGGGGAAGAGCTGCTTACGGAACATTTCATTAGAGAAAAATCCGTCTCTTTGGGTACCCCAATCATCATGATACAAGACACCATCTACTCTGCCATAGTACTTAAAAATATTCTGGCATGATTCAATCTTGTAGTCGGCCATCTTCTGGAAGAATTCTTCTAACAATTCCGGTTCTTCATAAAAAGCCATCAAACTTTCATCAAAAGGAATCATTTCGTGCAGGCGTTCAAAAATACCTTCCACACATTGATAGATATGCGGTCTTTCCGGATCAAGCGTTGCTTGAATTTTTTTGCCATCAGCTTCAAAATCGACTAAAGACAAATCCGGCCATTCTAGTTCTTCTTTCCATTTAGAAAAATCAGAAAATGTGCGGGTACCTGGTTTAGTAATCATACCGCCTGCTTTGTCCACCATCTTCCAATACACACCCCACCAGTCATAGCCATCAACTTCAGGCACGGGATGCTCTTCCATAGCATCTGGCCAAATAGTTGCAGACTCATAAGAGTATGCAGGCATCCAGTAAGGTTGGTTGCCTTTGATGCAGCGTATGTAATTGTCTTTAAGGCCTATTATTCTTTTTTCAATAGGTGGTTTCGGTTTTTGAATTAACCAAGGGAAACTTCCCTCCGCTTGCCACCACTTTGAATAATCCCGATTAGCTGCAGTTTCCATAAACTTACCCATACATATCCCCTTCTTTGCAATATTTTAGAGAATGGAACTAAAGAAGCTATATTCATGAGTAGCAATAGTGCATAAGTTCCAACAATTATATTCTATCAAAGTTTTTAGCAGTCGGCAATTCCAAAAGTAAAAGTTATCGCTAGCGGCCATCAGGTTCCACTCAACTATCTGCAAGATCCTCGCTTAAAATCGTGTCCAAGAACCGACCCCTGTCACAGGTGGTAATCCGTTTTAAGCAAGCTATACCAAGCAGCGTCACATCTACCCTGATTATTAATATCAGATTCTCTTAATGTCCCCTCGTATTTTAGACCACATTTCTCCATCACTTTACCTGATACGAAATTACGAGGATCATGCCGGGCCTCAATGCGGTTAACCTTTACTTCGTCCATCAGGTATTTGATTACAGCTGAAAATGCTTCGGATGTTATCCCTTTACTCCACCACTGTTTACCGATACAGTACCCTACATGAACATACCCGACTTCATCATTACAACGAACTACTCCGAGAGAACCTATGACTTGTCTGATTTCTTTTAGTTCAATTCCCCATTCATAGGTGTTCAGTTTTTCGTATCTACTGATTAGTGACTTAATATATTCTTGGGAAACAGTAATACTCTGATGAGCAGGCCACGTAAGATACTTGGTTACTTCTTCATTACTTGCCCAATTATCAAACATGGCTTGTGCATCATCAATTTCGAATCGTCGTAATCGAAGCCGTTTAGTTTCAAGTGTTTTTGTCCCTAAATGATTCATAGTCGCCTCCCAATAATGCAATGTGGCACGTAACTTCACAGTTTGGCGCAGAGGGCAATCAAAGTTGCTGTGATTATCGCACTATTGTGCGACAAAGAACCGTCCCCTGTCGCGGGCTGTCACGCTTTCAATAGGGCTTTATGGTAGATTTTCTTTCCTTTGCGTATTTTGACTCCTGCTTGTAATTGTGTTGTCGTAATCAGCTGGTCAATGGTTTCAACTTTAATGTCATCAAGATGGATGCCGCCTTGTTGCACCAGGCGTCTTGCTTCGCTTTTAGAGGCAGCTAAACCAGTTTCCAGCAGCAAGTCCAAAATACCTATGGCACCATCTGTTAGCTGCGCTGCTGTGAACTCAGTAGTTGGCATTTCAGCATCATCCACACCACCAATAAAGAGAGCATGAGAAGTTTCTTTAGCTTGCTGCGCTTCTTTTTCACTATGAACTAGTTTTGTTAGTTCAAACGCGAGGATTTCTTTAGCTTCGTTTAGCTGACTTCCTTCCCATTGATCCATTTCCTCAATTTGATCAAGCGGTAAGAAGGTTAGCATGCGTAAGCATTTGAGAACGTCGGCATCATCCGTATTTCGCCAATACTGAAAGAATTCATAGGGTGTAGTTTTTTCAGGATCAAGCCAGACTGCCCCGCTAGCCGTTTTGCCCATTTTTTGACCTTCGGCATTCAATAGTAAGGTGATTGTCATCGCGTAGGCATTTTTGCCTAATTTGCGGCGGATAAGTTCCGTACCAGCCAGCATATTAGACCACTGATCATCGCCGCCAAACTGCATATTGCAGCCATAGTGCTGGTAGAGATGGTAGAAGTCATAGGCCTGCATAATCATATAGTTGAACTCCAAGAACGAAAGTCCCTTTTCCATCCTCTGTTTGTAACATTCAGCACGTAACATGTTATTAACTGAAAAATGGGGTCCTACTTCACGCAGCATCTCCACATAATTGAGCTTTAAGAGCCAATCTGCATTGTTCACCATGATAGCCTTATCTTCACCGAACTCAATAAACTTTTCCATCTGTTTCTGAAAACAATCGCAGTTATGCTGGATAAGTTCCTCATTCATCATATTACGCAGATCTGTACGTCCAGAGGGATCTCCCACATGTCCAGTGCCACCGCCGATCAGGACGATAGGTATGTTGCCTGCCATTTGTAAACGTTTCATTAGGCTCAGGGCCATAAAATGGCCCACATGTAAAGAGTCTGCTGTGGGATCAAAACCGATATAAAAGGTTGCTTTACCAGTATCAATGAGTTCTCTTATTTCCTCTTCGTCAGTCACTTGGGCTATCAGCCCACGGGCCATTAGTTCGTCATAAATTTTCATTGTCAGCGCTCCTTTTTCAAGTCATAAAGTAAACAAAAATGCCCTCGTTCCCATGGGAACAAAGGGCAAAAAATTGCGGTACCACCTTTGCTTTGGAAATCCCTCACGGAATTCCCCTCATTAAGTGCAATCGCACTTAAACGCTATAGCGGGCGCACCCGTCAAGCCCTACTAATAAATTCAGGCCGCAGCTCCAGGATGTATTCGTCTCAGCCGCATCTGCATCCTTACACCAGCCGGATGCTCTCTAAAAGATACTAAACTGACCTACTTCTTCCTTTCCTCGCTTTTGCATTATGTGTCAGGGGACGGTTCTACTGCTTTTTCCCCTGAAAATTAATTTTGCCAGTAATTAGACTTATTATACTATGCGACTCAACATTTTGCCAGCGTCAGCGCAAAAAATATCGCATGGTGTTTGCACTAACTATTTTTCCTTTTCGCAGGCGCAGGACGTTGCCCTGTCTGGCGCTGCTTAAAATCTTCGTCAATACGCTGCTTCCAATCCTTGGCGATGGGACGACTTGCCCGCAGGTCGCTGACCGTTTCATTAATTACTTCATAATTAAGTGAAGTACCTTTACTATCAGCATGAAAATTGGTGGCGCGATCCTTACTTATACCAAAACGTTCTGCCGTGTTGATAGCATCAATGTTGGCTCCAAGGAAAATAAATTCCCAACCATACTTGCTTTTTTGCTGTTCAATCAGCTGGCGTACTTGTTCATAGCTAAACTCGCGGCTGGCGTTTTCCATGCCGTCTGTAGTTATGACGAACATCACATGTTCGGCACGCTCTTCTGCTGCCGTATGTTTCTGCACATTGATGATGGTGTTAATAGTATTTCCTACGGCATCTAATAATGCAGTGCAGCCTCTTACAAAGTAATCTTTTTCTGTGATCGGCTTGATGCTCCGCACGTTCAAGCGGTTATGCAGCAATTCATATCTGTCATCAAAGAGCACGGTAGTTATCTTCGCCTCGCCAGGCTCTTTTTTTTGTTTTGCTAACATCCCATTATAGCCGCCGATGGTGTCACTTTCCAGACCACGCATGGAACCGCTTCTGTCCAGAATAAAAATCAGTTCTGTTAAATCTTTGTTCATCTTGTTATCCTCCTGATCATTTACTGTGATTTAAGGATAACATGTGCTGCTGATCTGGCGGTCGCTTGGCAAGCGACATTTACC
>DASRMS010000085.1:0-10016 GCA_035647835.1 Oscillospiraceae bacterium | reverse complement strand
CTTAAGAAGCTGGGACTTCTGTCAATCAGTGAAAGATATTCACTAGTCCACTAATTCTATTGAACCGCCGTATACCGAACGGTACGTACGGTGGTGTGAGAGGACGGCTATTCAATTAATGGGTAGCCTCCTACTCGATCGTTAAATTTTGTAGGTTTAATTTGAGACGTTAAGTGCTTCTTCCGAGCCACCCGTGGGCGAAGGCGTGAGAAAGTGCGACAAGGAACCGTCCCCTGTCGCAAACTGTTAGAGGTCCCAGGATGCGAGTTCGGTGAGCCAGGCGGTGGCGACAGCGTCGCTGGGGGCACGCCAGTCGCCGCGGGGTGAAAGAGAGGTAGAAACTACTTTGGGGGCGTTAGGCATGGCTGAGCGTTTAAACTGACTGCTGGCAAAAAAGCGTTTCAGAAAAATTGTCAGCCAATGTTTAATTTCCTCCAGGCTGTATTTAGCACCCCAGGCGTTGTAGGCTAGGAAGGCGATTTTGCTGGGGCGGAAGCCGTAGCGGAGAGTGTAGTAAATGTGAAAGTCCTGTAATTCATAGGGGCCGATATAATCTTCTGTATGTTGAGCGGGTTGGTTATCGTCATCTGTACCTGGGACTAATTCAGGGCTAATTTCAGTTTTTAAAACATCTAAAATAATAGCTGCAGTTTTCTGAGCTATTTCTTCGGCCTCAGCTTGCCATTGCAGGAGTGCCCTTATTAATGTTTTTGGTACGCTGGCATTAACGTTATAGTGGGACATATGATCGCCAACGCCATAGGTTAACCAGCCCAGCGCCAATTCACTTAAATCACCTGTGCCCAGCACCAGCCCCTGGTGCAAATTAGCCAGACGAAAAAGGATGGCAGTACGCTGACCTGCCTGGACATTCTCGTAGGTAGCATCATAGCGGGTTTCGCCACGGGTAACCGGGTGCCCAATATCTGCTAACATTTGCTGGCTGCTGGGGCGGATATCTAATTCTTCAGCATAGACACCAAGCGCTTGCATTAGCTGCCAAGCGTTAGCTTTGGTGCGGTGAGAGGTAGCAAAGCCCGGCATGCTGTAAGCACGGATATTGTGGCGTGGCAGGCCTAATAAGTCTATAGCTTTTACGGCAACCAAAAGGGCCAGGGTGGAATCTAAACCACCGGAAACACCGATGATAATTTTCGTGATGCCGGTGGACTGTAACCGTTTTACTAGTCCCTGGACCTGAATTTGCATGGCTTCAAAGCACTGCTGTGCTAAGGCCGTCTTGTTGGCGGGGACATAAGGGAAGCGGGGCAGAGTGCGGGTGAGCATGAGCTTAGCAGACGGGATGGGGATTTCACAGGTAATGGTACGATAGTGTTTGTTTTGGGCCTGCAGTAAAAGGGAGTTATCGGCAAAGGTGTTATCATGCAAGCGCTCTTGCGTCAGACCTGCCAAATCAAGTTCAGACAGTGTCAGTGTGGATGATAAAGAAAAACGTGGTGCTTCGGCTAGGGCTTGTCCGTTTTCATAGATCAGAGCGTGACCGTCCCAGGCCAGATCTGTCGTTGATTCACCTAGACCTGCGGCCGCATAAAGATAGGCTGCTCGGCAGCGGGCAGATTGAGCGGCAAGTAAAGTGTGTCGAGAGGCTGCTTTGCCTACTGTAAGAGGAGAGGCGGCAGGATTAGCAATCACTGTTGCTCCCGCTAGGGCCGCGAAACTTGAAGGAGGAATGGGTACAGTTAAATCCTCGCCGATTTCTACAGCAAAAGTAAAATGGGGGAGATTAGCTACTTTAAATTTAAGATCGCTGCCAAAGGGAATGGCGGTTTGCTGGCCATAGTCGACGGTATTATTGATAGCTGTTTGTGTAGGACGGAATTGTCTGCTTTCATAAAATTCCCGTTGATTGGGCAAATACGATTTAGGGACAATGCCAAGGAGGCAGCCGCGGAGGAGGACAAGTGCACAATTATAAAGAAAGGAATCAATTAAGAGCGGAGCACCGACGATGAGGATGGTATTAAGCTCACTGGTTTCAGCAAGCAGCCGCTGTACTTCGCGCTCTGCTGTCTCTAAGAGGGCTTGCTGATGAAATAGATCTTCGTTACTATAAGCCGTCACGCCTAGTTCAGGGAAGACAGTGAGTACAGCATTTTGTGCTGCTGCCTGCTGCGCTAGCGCGATAATTTCTGTCACATTAAAGGTGGGATCTGCTACCTGCACTTGCGGTACGGCCACAGCCACGCGGACAAAGCCATGGTTGTAAAGGTTGAAAAAGTTTTTCATGCTCAGCCTCCCGTCAATTCATCTAAATATTTCTTCATTATTATAACATACTTCACTGTTTGTTGTTTCCAATTTTATAAGATGATATAATAGGAAAGGTTTTAAAATGTTTTCAGTAAGAAGTAGGAGGGAATGGAATGGCTAAAGTAAAAGTACGCTTTGCGCCTAGCCCTACTGGGCCTTTACATATTGGTGGTGCCCGTTCGGCACTTTTTAACTGGCTCTTTGCGCGGCATCACGGGGGGACAATGGTTGTTCGGATTGAAGATACCGATTTGGATCGTTCTACACGCGAATACGAAAAATTAATTTTGGACTCTTTGCGTTGGCTGGGTATTGACTGGGACGAAGGGATTGACGTTGGGGGTCCTAATGGACCGTATCGTCAGCAGGAGCGACTACCTTTGTACCAACCATTTATCGACCAGTTGCTAGCCTCTGGACAAGCTTATGCCTGCTACTGTACTGAAGAAGAGTTGGAAGCGGAACGTCAGGAACTCATGGCTCAGGGTAAAACACCTCGCTATTTGGGCAAATGCCGTGACTTATCAGTGCAGGAACAAGAAGAAAAGTGTGGGGAGGGCAGAAAGCCTGCCATCCGTTTTCGGGTGCCGGAAGGAAAACTTTTAGTGGTCAACGACCTGGTGCGGGGCAGGGTGGAGTTTGAAAGCAACGGTATCGGTGACTTTATTATTGTCAAATCGGACGGTTTGCCTACTTATAACTTTGCCGTAGTGCTTGATGATGCAGCCATGGGCATTACGCATATCCTGCGCGGAGAAGAACATCTTTCCAATACACCCCGTCAGCTCTTAATCTACGAAGCGTTAGGCTTTGAGCTGCCAGAGTTTGCTCATATCTCCTTAATTTTAGGTGAGGATCGTTCAAAAATGAGTAAGCGACATGGTGCAACTTCAGTTGTACAATATCGTGATGAGGGCTATTTACCGCAAGCTTTAGTTAACTTCCTTTCGCTGTTAGGCTGGTCTCCCGAGGGAGAGGAAGAAATCTATGAGATAGATGAAATTGCCCGTCTCTTTTCTTTGCAGCGTGTTTCTAAAAGTCCTGCTGTTTTTAATCTCGAAAAATTAAAGTGGATGAACGCCCACTATCTTAAGGTACTGCCGGTGGGGGAGCTGACAAAACTTTGTCTTCCTCACCTGCAAAAAGCTGGTTTGGTAGAGGCTGACTTGACGGCAGATAAATTAGCATGGTTGGAACAAACTGTGGCTACAATTCAAGAGAAATTGGAGTATGCGGCACAAGCGCCGCAATTACTGCAAGTATTCTTTGGTGAAACAGTTAGTTGGGATGAAAATGATGCAGAGGCCCAAGAAGTATTGGCACTGGAAACCTCCCCGGCTGTGCTTAAGGCTCTCTTAGCGAAAGTACAGACTCTGTATGCTTGGGATGTGGCACAGGTGCGTCAGGTCTTAAAAGGCATTGGCAAAGAGCTAGGTGTAAAAGGCAAGGCACTTTACATGGCTGTGCGCGTGGCCGTTTCCGGTCAGTCACATGGGCCAGATTTAAATGCCCTCTTGGCGCTATTGGGACCAGCCACAGTAGCTAAAAGGTTAACTGCTACTTTAACACGCCTCTAAAGATGTTTTATTGACACCTTTCGCTCAGACTTTTATAATATGTAATAACTAAATAAGTAAAAGCAATGAAGGGGAAGAGTAAGGTTGAAGAGGCTGACAGAGAGAAGCTTCCGCGGCTGCAAGAAGCTTTCAGTGAGGCAACCTGAAGTGCGCCCTTGAGCAGAGCCACTGAAATAAGTAGGTGGGTACGGCACAGCCGTTATACTGAGTGAGTGGGGCAGATAGCCCAAACAGGGTGGAACCGCGGTTAAGCCGTCTCTGAAGGAGACGGCTTTTATATGTATGGGAAAGGATGACAAGATGTTTCATATTAAGAGGGATGTTAAAGCCATTTTTGAGCGTGACCCGGCGGCAAAAAGTTTTCTTGAAGTTTTATTATGCTATCCTGGCTTACACGCCTTATGGCTACATCGTCTTGCCCATGCCTTGTATCGACTTGGTTTAGTCTTGCTGCCGCGTTTAATCTCCCAGTTTAGTCGCTTTCTAACGGGGATCGAAATTCATCCCGGTGCCAAAATTGGCGAAGGTTTCTTTATTGACCATGGTACGGGGGTGGTAATTGGTGAGACCACCGAAATTGGTGATAATGTAACACTTTATCAGGGAGTCACTTTAGGCGGTACGGGAAAAGAAAAAGGGAAACGACACCCCACGATCGGGCATAGTGTGGTCATTGGTACAGGTGCTAAAGTGCTAGGTCCCATTGAAATTGGTGACAATGCCAAAATTGGTGCCGGTTCGGTAGTGCTGCATAATGTGCCTGAACATACTACAGTAGTAGGAGTACCGGGGCGAGTGGTAATTTTTGAGGGTGAGCGGGTGCCGTCAGTTGATTTAAACCATGTGGATTTACCGGATCCGGTGGCAGAAATGATGCGGTGCCTGCAGCAGCAGATTGATGACTTGCGCTTTAAACAAGAAAAGTTATTAAGGAAGGGGGAAGACAATGACGATGCGCGTCTTTAACACCGTGACACGTAAGAAGGAAGATTTTGTGCCTGTTAACGGCAATAAAGTGGGTATTTATGCTTGTGGCCCTACCGTTTATGATTACTTTCATATTGGCAATGCCCGGATTTTTATCGTTTTTGATGTAATTCGCCGTTATTTACAATGGCGCGGTTATGATGTGACTTTCGTACAAAATTTTACTGATATAGATGATAAAATGATCAAACGAGCTGCTGAACTGGGCATCACGGTAGAGGAATTAGCAGACCGCTATATTCAGGCTTACTTTGAGGATGTGCAAGCGCTGGGTGTGCGGCCGGCTGATGTGCATCCCCGGGCAACTGAACATATTCAGGAAATGATTGTGCTGATTGAAGATCTAATAGCGAAAGGCATGGCCTATAATGTGGATGGGAATGTGTATTTCCATACGCCCGCTTTTCACAGCTACGGGGAGCTTTCGCAGCAGCCGCTGGAGGATTTGGTAGCTGGGGCGAGGGTGGAAGTTGATGAACGCAAAAGGCATCCTTTAGACTTTGTCCTGTGGAAAAAACAAAAGCCCGGAGAGCCGGCTTGGGAGAGTCCTTGGGGCTTGGGAAGACCAGGCTGGCATATCGAATGTTCAGTCATGTCTATGAAATATCTGGGTGAGACCCTAGACATTCATGCTGGAGGGCCAGACCTTATTTTTCCGCACCATGAAAACGAAAAAGCACAAAGTGAAGGTGCGACAGGCCGACCTTTTGCCAAGTACTGGCTGCATGCCGGTTATTTAAATATTAACCAGCAAAAAATGTCGAAATCTCTAGGCAACTTTATGACTGTCCACGATTTGCGTCAGGTGGTGGATCCGGAAGTTGTGCGCTTTTTTATGCTTTCAGCACATTATCGTAATCCCATAAATTACGCTGCGGATTTACTGCAGCAAGCAAAAAGTGGGCTGGAACGTTTAAACAATGTAGTATATAATTTACGTGACGTGTTAAATAAACTGCCCGCATCAAGCGAGCAATCAGATGATGAGAGCAGCGAAAAATTGGCAGCCTTGGCGGTCTACCGAGAGCGTTTTGTCGAAGCTATGGATGATGATTTTAATACAGCGGATGCCTTGGCCGTGCTTTTTGAGTTAGCACGTGAAACGAACACCTATCTTAGCCAACCGTCACCTGCCAGACCGGTAGTGGAAAAAACTTTAGCCTTCTTTGCAGAAGTAGGCGAAATTTTAGGGTTCTTTGCCGACAAGCAGCACAATGACTTGGACAGCAAAGTAAATGAGCTGATCGAGCGTCGGCAGGCAGCTCGTCAAGCGAAAGATTGGTCCACGGCTGACGCTATTCGTGATCAACTGCAAGCAATGGGGGTTGTCTTGGAGGATACACCGCAAGGTGTACGTTGGCGGAAAAAATGAAGAATGCAGAAGCTTACTCACCGCTGCTGTTAGCCTATATTGGCGATGCTGTTTTTGAGCTTTATGTACGGCAAAAATTAGTGTGTCAGCAAGCTTTACCCATGCAGCAAATGCATAGGAAGGTGACACGTATTGTCCGTGCTGCGGGGCAAGATGCAGCCTTACGGCAGCTAAATACATACTTATCGGCAGAGGAAGCCGCTGTGGTGCGTCGCGGACGCAATACAAAAAGCCATGTGCCTAAAAACGCTGAGATGTCCGTATACCGACGTGCCACTGGTTTTGAGGCGCTTTTAGGTTGGTTATATTTAAGTCGGCAAACAGAACGTCTTTATGAATTGCTGAAACTTTTAAAAATCGGGGAGGAAGAGAACGTATGAAAGTCACTTTATTGTCCCATACACCGGAGCCGGAAAAAATCGTGGCTGCCGCAGCTCGCCTATGTTATTCGCCTGATAGTGTTGATGTGCTCTTAGATAATTTAACAGAGGAAAAAACTGCACAGTTTTTGGACAAGTTAGTAGAAATGGGACATTTATCTCCCATTGAACATGTTACTTTTACCTTTGCGGTAGAGGGCGTTAGTCGGACCCTGTCACATCAAATGGTACGCCATCGCATAGGTTCTTACTCACAAAAGTCGCAGCGCTATGTTTCTGAGGATGCTTTTGAATATATTGTACCTCCTTCAGTTGCCGCTAACGAGGAAGCTTTAGAAATTTTTACCGCACAAATGGAAAATATCCGTCAGTCTTATCAGACGTTGCGTCAGCTGGTACATCAAGAGGATGCAAGATATGTTTTACCTAATGCCTGTGAAACCAAATTTGTTTTTTCTATGAATGCCCGCAGCCTGCATAATTTCTTTAAACTGCGCTGCTGCAATCGTGCCCAGTGGGAAATCCGTGCTTTAGCCGAAGCTATCTACAGGGAAGTAAAAAAGGTAGCACCGACGCTATTTGCTTACGCCGGCCCGAGCTGTGTCAGTGAAGGCGCCTGTCCGGAGGGTAAAATGACCTGCGGTGAAATTACTGCCGTCAGAGAAAAATATCGCACAATGTGAGGTAACACATGGAAGAAAAAAGAATGATTGAAGGACGTCGACCGGTGATGGAAGCATTGAGAGCTGGGTCAAAAATTACGCGAATCCTACTGCAAAAAGGTACTCATGGCGGCCCACTGACAGAAATTCTGGCCTTGGCGCAAACTAAAGAGATCCCCGTTGAATACTGGGATAAACAGGCTTTGGACAAAAAAGCTGTAACCCGTAATCACCAAGGTATTTTGGCGGAAACGCCACCTTTTGCTTATACCCCTTTTGAGCAGCTGCTGGTAAAGAAGAACGACGAGCATCCCTTTTTAGTCATTCTTGATCATTTGCAAGACCCGCATAACTTGGGGGCTTTAATCCGCACTGCTTATGCGGCTGGCTGTGATGGTCTGGTAATTCCGGAACGACGGGCCGCACAAATGACGCCTGCTGCTGTGCGTACTGCCGCCGGCGCTGCCGAATATTTACCTGTTGCCCGCGTGGTTAACATCGCACGCTGCCTGGAAGAATGCAAACAAGCTGGTTTGTGGCTCTATGGGGCTGATATGGATGGTAAAAGCCTGTATACAAAGGGCGATTACCAAGGCCCTATGGCGCTGGTGATTGGTAGTGAAGGTGCAGGCTTAAGCCGGCTGACAAAAGAAAAATGTGATTTTCTGGTGCGATTGCCGATGCAGGGTGCTGTCGCCTCGCTAAATGCTTCCGTAGCGGGTGCCTTATTACTCTACGAAGTATATAGACAACGGCAAGGTTTCTAGCTATTTGCGCCAAGCCGCATGAATAGCTGTCGAAAAGCTCTTGACGCTTTTACTAGCAGTACGTTATAATATCTTTATGAGTTCTGAGCTGAATTCCAGGTTGCGGGGTAACGATTATACAGTCGTGGAGGCGATGCAGGTGAGTGTGACGGCGCAGGAAGTCCGTGGTCTGGCTAATGCCTATAAAAACTATGAAGTGCAAACTGACGAAGAAGTGGCTATGCAAGCAAAAAGTGGCTGCGAGGTTGCGCAGGAGTACTTAATCAATAAGTATCGCAACTTTGTTAAAGCCAAAGCTAGGTCCTATTTTCTGATTGGCGCTGATCGTGAAGATATCATTCAAGAAGGAATGATTGGCTTATATAAGGCTATCCGCGACTTTAAAGAGGACAAACTTTCGTCATTTAGGGCGTTTGCAGAGTTATGTATTACACGGCAGATTATTACCGCCATTAAAACAGCAACACGGCAAAAACATATACCGTTAAATTCCTACGTGTCCCTTAATAAACCGATCTATGATGAAGATTCTGATCGTACATTACTGGATATCCTCTCAGGGGTTAAAATTACGGATCCTGAAGAATTAATGATTAATCGTGAAGAATATAGTAATATAGAAATTAAAATGAATGAAATTCTCAGTGACCTGGAATGGAAGGTTTTAACCTTTTACCTAGAAGGTAAGTCCTACCAGGAGATTGCCGTGGAATTAAAACGGCACGTGAAATCTATTGACAATGCTTTACAGCGTGTCAAAAGAAAACTGGAACGCTACTTGGAGTTACGGGAAAACTAACTTGTAAGTGAAACAATGTCGGGGCGAACACTGTTCGCCCGTTTTTATGGGATTTAGTTGTGATAAGCCGTTATTTTCCCTGCTGGCAGCAGGGAAAAATGAGTTATTGGGACTGCCCTAAATCGGTAAAAGATGCTAGTTGACATCAATATTGATGTATTGTATAATCAAGAAGCTGATTTCGGGTATATGCGGGTGTAGCTTAATGGTAGAGCTCCAGCTTCCCAAGCTGGTCACGTGGGTTCGATTCCCATCACCCGCTCCAATAGCGTAATGTCGCGGGGTGGAGCAGTTGGCAGCTCGTCGGGCTCATAACCCGGAGGTCGCAGGTTCAAGTCCTGCCCCCGCAACCAATCTGCTTAGCTTTGCTCACGTAGCTCAGTCGGTAGAGCACATCCTTGGTAAGGATGAGGTCACCGGTTCGATCCCGGTCGTGAGCTCCAATCTAAATGGCGGCGTAGCTCAGATGGTAGAGCAGGCGGTTCATACCCGCCGCGTCAGGGGTTCAAATCCCTTCGCCGCCACCAATCTGTACATAAATTCTTGGACAAGTTACTGACTTGGCCAAGTATATTTTTTTATTTACATTGGTAAAATCTACTTATTCAGGGAGGTTAAAGCAATGGCAAAGCAAAAGTTTGAAAGGACAAAGACCCACGTTAATATTGGTACTATTGGCCACGTTGACCACGGTAAAACCACACTTACTGCAGCTATCACATCCTGTCTCTCTACTGCGGGCTTCGCCCAAAAGCAGGCTTTCGATCAAATCGATAAGGCACCTGAAGAGAGGGAACGTGGTATCACCATTTCCACCTCTCACGTGGAATATGAAACAGAAAAGCGTCACTATGCACACGTTGACTGCCCCGGCCACGCCGACTATGTTAAAAACATGATTACTGGTGCGGCACAAATGGACGGCGCGATCCTAGTTGTTTCCGCAGCTGATGGCCCGATGCCGCAAACACGGGAGCACATCCTGCTGGCCCGTCAGGTTGGGGTACCCTACATTGTTGTTTTCATGAACAAAGCCGACCAAGTAGACGATGATGAGCTTTTAGAGCTTGTGGAAATGGAAGTACGTGACCTCTTAACGGAATATGAATTCCCTGGTGACGATACTCCTGTGGTGATTGGTTCTGCGCTCAAGGCTCTGGAGCATGGCTGTGGCAGCCGTGACTGCCCCGATTGCAAAGTA
>DASRMS010000084.1:0-14790 GCA_035647835.1 Oscillospiraceae bacterium | reverse complement strand
AAGCATGTGTTGAACTATTTTCATAAGACTTCACCTCGAGTGACTATTTTTAGTTACTTGTCCTTCCGGGACGGTGAAGTCTTTTTTCTACAAATTGGGGGTGTTTTCCTCCAAAAGCCCTATAGTAAGTTTACACTAACTAGCAACAATAGCTAAAGCCAAAAAATAGGCCGCACATACGGCCTATTTTTTATAGTTGGTTGCGAGCAGCATTTTTACGTACAACTGCAATCTCTTCATTTGTAACAGCACGTTCAAAACTACGGAAACCTGAAATGCCAAAGCCGTGTTTCTCAGCAATGCAGGTTATTTCATCCACTTGCTCCACTGATAAATCACGACCTAAAGTAAATGGTTCAAATCTTTTTTCTAAAGCCAACAGCATGGTTTCTGCCATGCAGGCATATGAAGTGCGTGGAGGAAAACCAAAATTGAAACCAAAGTCCACTTCCCCAGGCACGTCAACAACACCGCCCTCTATGACTAAGACGTCATCTCTTAGGGCTGCTGTTCGTTTAGAAACATCGCGAGGACGTGCTACGTCACAAACAACAGCACCGGGTTTGAGATCCATGACATCAATTACCGCCTCCGCCGCACCGGTGACAGTAATAATAATATCAGCACGCTGTACAGAGCGCTTAATATCTGTTGACACCTTGGCCGCCAAGCCGGTTTCCCGCATAATACGTGCTGCGATATAATCTAATTTTTCTCTATCCCGAGCAGCAAGTGTTAAAAAACGAGCATCTCTTGCCAAAATTCGCGCACAAACGCTGCCGATAGAGCCGGTGGCTCCAACTACCAGGATTTCTGCCTCCGACAAATCAATTCCCATTAAGTCAGCAGCCTTTTTAGTCCCTTGTAAAGCAGTGGCTACCGTATAACTATTGCCTGTGGTCACGGCAATATCTAGGTTTTTAGCAATTGTGATCCCTGCATCGCCAACAACAGCAGTCATTGCCCCAAGCCCTACAACCTTCGCGCCTAGTTTTTGGGCAACCTTACCAGTTTGGATTATCTTCTTAAGCACTTTTTTTTCTGGCAATGTCACCATTTGTTTAGAGGTCAAGGGGCAAGTCACAAAATAGCCGGATGTTTCGGCATGATCAGAGCGCACACCAGTAATTTCTGAGACCTTAAACGGTGGTGCCATTGTTAATAATCCTTCGACCAACGGCGTAGGCCACTTCTTCATGAACTTAAACTTACGAAAAACATCATCTAATTCGATGGGGTGAATAATAAATGCAAAGTCGCCCATAAAGCCCTCCTAGTTTAACTGCGTAATTCGTGGCGCAAAATTAACATCAAGTAACAATTTCTCATACTCACTGGCGGTTAACTCCCGCCCTTTATTTGACAGTGCCACCAAAAGACCTTCCATCACATTCGTACCAAAAGAACGGCCGTTTAAAACTGGAGTGGTGGTCACTAATGTTTTTACACCCCGCTCCTTAAGCAGCTCTACATCTGCGGCAGTGGTGGTATTGGTAATAATAACTTTTCCCGGCAGCCTTTCTGGCATGTAACGACGGATAAAAAGAAAATCCCCCGCAATGATCTCTGCTTCGGCAAAAAGGTGACTCGCCTTGGGTTTATTTTCGTCCTGCTTTTTGCCAGTCGGATAAAGCATAGAAAAAGGAAGCTGGCTAATCAGAGGGGCCAATAAACGAGCAAGTTTTTCTAGAGAACGCAATGAACGAAGCGGCAGGGGAATGCCGATCGTAAAAACTAAATCTCCGCAAGTTAGACGACATCCTGCGGCATCAAGAGCTTGCGTCATGCCAAAGCGGTCAACACCAGACATCATTAAAACATGAGGGGCTCCGGCTAGCACATCTGTCTCTCGCTGTAAATACTGGATAACTTTTCGCTCTAAAGTATTTTTTAATCCTGATCCATCCACAATCGGACTACGTTCAGCAGCTTTTACCACTTTTTTTGCATCGCGCAGTGTATAGCGATGTGCTCCGGCGTAAACGTAGAGGTCCATACCTCCCAGACCAAACGCGTCAACCTGGCCATCCAATTCCTTGATCATGGCCACCATTTTTTTCATATCGCCATCTGTTCCGATACGCTCCACGCGGCAGGGCACACCTAACAATTCGAGATCTGCAGCATGATCACGTGTCGAGGAACCCAAACTTATACTAACTACTCGTTTCACTATTTTTCCTCCCCTTCACTGACAAATGAAGCAAGGATGCTTTCTATCTGTGTAGGATTGATATATATATCCTCAGAGATAGGTGAACTGCCAATCTCTGTGGTAAATACCTCACTATCAAGCAGCGCCCTAGCAATTCGATTCCATTTTTTGGAGCAAAAGACAAGGACTGTTTCGCATTGGCGCAGCTGCTCGATAATTTCCATCATTTTGTTCAGGAAATCAAGGCCATTTTTTTTAGCTACCAGCTGCCAGCGTTCCTGATTAGTAAGAATCAACCTGTTTTCGATACCATAGCGATCGGCAAGTTTTATTAGTTCCTCTTTATTTTGCACCGGAAAAGCCACTAACCCAATGCGGCCGCCACGGCGCACATTACCGATCGATTCAAGTCGCGAAATAAAAGTTCTGTCAATTTGCAGCTTTGCCGCCACTTCCTGCTGCGAGAGGCCTTCGCTGCGTAAATGCAGAATGCGCTGAACCGTATCGTTGATTTTATGAGCACTAATTAACTTCTCACCTATGCGTATAAATTCCATCATAGCTCCTCTTTCTACATTGTGCACAGAATTGTGTACATTCGATTTTACCACGTAGTTTTCCAGGATGCAAGAGTTTCCGCAGCGAAACCAAATTAACTTGTACAACTGTAGCTACACCATTACCGAACGTAAAATCTGTTCTATTTCGCCTTTAGTTTCGACCCGCATGATCTGGTTGCGAAAAGAAGCTGCGCCGCGGACACCTTTAAGGTACCAAGCAAAATGTTTCCGCATTTCCCTAACACCAATAGCTTCACCTTTTATCTGTACCTGCATTTCTAAATGGCGTAGAGCTAAAACCACCTTCTCAGCCACATCTGGCTCGGGCAGTAATGTGCCTTCCCTTAAATAATGAACTGTGCGCTGAATTAGCCAGGGATTACCCAAGACCCCACGTGCTAACATCACAGCATCGCAGCCTGTTTGCTCCAGCATCCTAGCGGCATCTTTAGGCTGCCAGATATCGCCATTGCCAATTACGGGAACTGTGAGTTTCTTTTTAACAGCACGGATAATTGCCCAGTCCGCGCGGCCACTATAACCTTGTGTCCGCGTACGCCCATGCACAGCTACGGCCGCAGCACCCGCCTCCTGGGCAGCTAAAGCCACTTCCACTGCATTAATAGAGTCCTCATCCCAGCCTTTGCGGATTTTAACCGTCACCGGCAGCGGAGTCACCGCCCGTGTAACTGCTTGTACGAGGTCAAAGACTCTGCTGGGGTCACGCATTAACGCGCACCCCTCACCTTTACTTACCACTTTTTTTACTGGGCAGCCCAGATTTATATCAATTATTTCGGGTTTTAAGCGCGCGCAAACAGCTGCCCCCTCGGCCATCACCTTAGCCTCACTACCAAACAATTGTATGGCAATAGGTCGTTCAGCTGTTGTAAAGTGAGCAAGCTTTAATGATTGTGCGGGCGCGCAGATGATACCTTTAGCGCTTACCATTTCTGTATAAACTAGCGCACAACCCATCTCAACGGCAATTTGCCGAAAAGCACTATCCGACACCCCAGCCATCGGCGCAAGTAACACTTTATTCTTTAAGTTCACTTTTCCTATTCGCATTACTGCGCTCCCTCCAAAATCATCTTTATCTCTAGTATATCTGCTTTAGGCAATTATAAAATAAAAAAGCTTGCACTTTCACTTTAAAATGCAAGCAATACAATTTTCTTGTCAGTATAAAAAAGCGCCTCAGGGGCGCTTTTCAACGTATTCAGGAAGCACAAAAAATTCTTCTAATGGCACATTTAGAGTACGGGCAAACTTCCTTATTAGATCCACACGGGGATATTTTGCACCTCGTTCAATTGTTGAAAGCATCGAAACAGAAATTCCTACTTCTGAGGCCAATTCTAGTTGCGTAAGCCTTTTTAGGCGACGTAAAGCCCGTAGCCTTCGTCCCAATAATACGGATGACATTCTTTTCACTCCCATGTAATAAATTGTGGTTTATAAAATACTTTTCACTTCTTGCAACTATTGTTCGACAGAAAACCTTTAATTCCTGCCTGCATTGGCAAAACCTGTCTTGATTGAGAGAAAAAAAAAGACACCGCAGTGTCTTTCTAACCTGTTTTTGTTTGCTGTAGTGTATCCCACTTTCCGCAACGACCACCCCAGCGTGCCAGCAGCTCGCCATCTGCCGAGATATTGACAATCTCACAGCAATTAGGACAACCTTTACATTCAAAACTTGTGGCCTGATAATCAGTGGAGGAAATTGCAAAGCCTCTAAAGTTAGTACTTTGCTTTTCCTCTGTTCTGGACTTCGCGAGCAAAGCAGCACCAATAGCTCCCATTACACTAAAATATTCAGGAATAAAAACTTCCAAACCTAATTCTTTTTCAAAGGCTGCGCGGATACCAACATTGGCAGCTACACCACCCTGAAAAACCACCGGAGCAAGAATTTCTTTACCTTTGCCGACATTATTCAGATAGTTACGGACTAGTGCATCACAGAGACCAGCCACAATATCAGGTGTTGGATGTCCCATTTGTTGTTTGTGAATCATATCCGATTCCGCAAAGACAGAACATCTGCCTGCAATACGAACTGGGCTCGTGCTTTGCAAAGCTAGGCCACCAAACTCCTCAATAGGAATATTGAGCCTAGCTGCTTGATGGTCTAAAAACGAACCAGTTCCGGCAGCACAAACTGTATTCATCGCAAAATCAACAACAATTCCCTCTCGGAGCAAGATTATCTTTGAATCTTGTCCGCCAATTTCTAAAACTGTCTGCACATCCGGCACTAGATAAGACGCTGCTACCGCATGCGCCGTAATCTCATTTTTGACCGTGTCTGCACCGACAATCACACCCGTTAGGGTACGGGCACTTCCTGTTGTGCCGACACCGCAGATTTCAATACTTTTACCTTTTACATCTTCTGCTACTTGACGCATACCCTCTTGCACAACCTTAATTGGCTGACCAGAGGTGCGTAAGTATATATCAACCAATACCTGACAATCCTCGTCAATGACGACTAAATTCGTACTGACCGAACCGACGTCAACCCCAAGGTATGCTTGCAAACTAACTCGCCTCCTGCTTGATACGTTTCTGCTTCAGCAAATCTAAAAATGCCTCGAGTCGGGTTTGAATACCCGCTTCCCCAGTCTGCTCATCTAAAAATAGTGTTAAGACCGGAATTCCTTTATCCTTGCTGACAGCAGGCATAATACTTTTTGAGACAATCTCGGGAATACAGGTAAAAGGTGCTAGGTGAATAACACCATCAAATCCTTGCTCCGCGTAACGAACTACTTCACCAATACTATTTTGCCCATGACCACCCACTAATTCGTTTAAATAGGGAATTGCTGCCGCTCGCACATCTTTTTCCCCATGACCAAACGCATTATCGCGAGTCCAATTCATAAGAAAAATAGAGCGATGCACATAGACTCCCATATCCCCAAGTAATTTTTCAATATCGTGATTAGCAAAAGGTTCTAGTACAACATAAATTTCACCAATTAGGCCTATTTTAAGCGGTTGAGAGCTCTGGTCCAGCGGAACATTGCGTAATCTAGTAAGCGCCTTTTCTATCGCTTCGTTTAATGCTTGGACAGACATAGCCTTATCAATCAGTTCCAGGCCCTCTTCATAGACTTTTGTTATTTGTTGTTTAGAAATGGCTAAAGGTCTAAGTTGATGTAGGGTACTTTCTAGTTGATCCAGTACTTTGAGCTTAACCCACGTCACCCTAAACACTTTGGCCAAGTTTATCCAGCCTCTGGGTTTAGAAAGCTTATGCAGCTGGCGAAAAAAATCACGCGGCCAAATAAGTGGCGGTTCTAAGACAATCATCTCAATTGGATACCCTAAATCATGCAGAATCTTGCGGTGTACCTCGCCATAGTAGCCTGCGCGGCAAGGGCCACAGCCTCCCGAAGCCAAAATTGTATCTGCACCCAACTCTACCGCTTCCAAATAGGTACCCATCAGGATTTTGAACGGTAAGCAGGCAAACTCTGGTGAATATTGGACACCTAAAGAGAGGGTTTTCTTTGATGGTATCGGAGGATAAATAACCTCATGCCCTAGTTCTCTAAGTAAGTAGCTAATGGCAATATGTGAAGTCCCCATATAGGGAAAAGCAATTTTCATACCATCCCCTTCTTTCTCTTGATTAAATCTACGAAAGCCTCCACTCTTGTCTCTACACCAGCTTCTCCTGTATGTTCATCAATAGTCACCGAGATAAATGGTACTTTACTAGCCTTGCTTTCCAGCTCAATTAG
Organism: Oscillospiraceae bacterium; assembly: GCA_035647835.1. Lineage (GTDB taxonomy): Bacteria > Bacillota > Dethiobacteria > Dethiobacterales > Dethiobacteraceae > UBA9865. The sequence goes on along the minus strand of DASRMS010000084.1, from coordinate 8,314 downwards.
TTTGTTCGTCATGGAATCCGGTCCACAACCGAAAGCAGTGACATGGATGATGCCAGCTAAATTTTTATCCTCTAAATAATACTTGGCAGCCCACACAACCTGATTGCTATAGTACCAAAATAGGTTTTTACGTAACTTTTTGCTCATGCGCTTCATTTCTTTTCCAGGAACCATCTCTGGAGTAACGACCTGAACCCCATACCGCTTTAACATCTGCAAGATGCCTACACTGATATAATTGTCATAAAGGGTATAAGGATACCCAACTACGGCAAGCTTAATATCACTGGCTATAGTTTGCCACGCCGGCTCTTGTCCACTATCCAGACAGTAAAATGCTTCTACCGGAGTTAAGCCTTTTAATAATAATTTCCTGTAATTGGCAAAATTATACCTGGCACGATAAATAGCCTTTAAAATTCTGATCCTATTAGCTGTAAACTTGCGTCCAATGCGGTATAAAAACCGATAAAGTTCCAGCTTCCCTTTTTTCATATCCAGTCGACTTTCCATAATCTCAGGAAGCCCACTGATGGAGTATCTCACCATATCCGGTAAACCTAAAAATTTTGGACATAAAGTACTTTTGCCGTCCAGTGAAACTAACCTTGGCATAAAAAGAATATCTACTTTGCCGATCAGGGCAGCGATATGACCGTGAAAAAGTTTAATTGGCACACAGGCATCAGAAACAGTATTCTTAACACCATCATTTAGTAATGCTTTGTTAGATTCGGGGGAGACAATTACTTCAGCACCAAGTGTTTCAAAAAAAGGTTTCCACAATGGATAGAGTGTAAAGTACGACAATGTTCTAGGAATTCCGACCCGCAATGCTCCACCTGCTTTCTTATTTTGGGATTTATTGAATAGTGTATCATGGTTTTTTATTCGAGAATAGGAGGATGTTTTCCTGCTAGGTCAAGCTTAACAAACACTTAACAATGCAGCGGCGGGTAAAAGTAATCTACTAATATATAGCATAAAAAACAGTAAATAATAACCCAACCTTCAGGAGGTTTAGAGAAAAATCTTAGGCTTTAACTCAACTGGGGCCAAACGGAAAGCACCGTGTGCCGGTCTCCTCCTAAACTATTGCAATTTAGCTTATCTTATGCTACAATAAAGTTCGCGTCGGGGCGTAGCGCAGCTTGGTAGCGCGCTTGGTTCGGGACCAAGAGGTCGCAGGTTCAAATCCTGTCGCTCCGACCATACATGAACGTAGAAACCACGGGAGCGTTTAAGCTTCCCGTGGTTTTTTTGTTCACAAGACACAGGCTATCATCTGACGCCTGCGTGAGGCAAGCTGCCCTATTCCGCAGCTTGTTTTTTTAGGTTAAAAATAGCTGGCGAGCATCGTTTTTAAGCGACAATTTTTCCCTTCAGGATAGTATTAACCCGTTAATATGTGCAGAAAAAAAGAGAGGCTTTAGCGCATATCTTTTTCCGTATAATAAACGATACCCAGTGCCCCCGGCCCAACATGAAGTCCAATGACAGGACCAATATTCGCGATGCCTACATTGATCTTTAGTTTTTCTTTTAACTTATTGGCTAAATCTGTTGCTTGATCATAGCAATTAATGTGATGCACAACAATTTCCTGCAGGCCGTAATCCAGGTGATCTTGCCATGTTTTTTCCAGCATAGTTGTAATGGCCTTACTCTTAGTTCTGACTTTTTGGGCTACTGTTGTTATGCCGTTTTCCACCGTTAAAATAGGAACTATTTTCAGTAGATTTCCGATTAATGCACCCGCTCCACCGATGCGCCCGCCTTTTCTCAAATAAACAAAGTTTTCGGGTATAAACAGAAACCTACTTCTTTTAATATTTTCCTCGGCTGCCTGCTTTACTTCAGCTAATGTTTTACCCTCTTTAGCCGCTCTGGCAGCTACAATAGCGGCAAATCCTAATTGCATCGCATTGGAACGGGAATCAACAACCCCAATTTTAGCTTCCGGATACTCTTCTACAATCATCTCTTTTACTTTACAGGCGGTAGCATAGGTACCACTCATTTCTGACGATAAAAAGACACAAAAAAGATCATCTCCAGAGGCAACAATATCTTCCATAGCCGCGTATAATTCTCCTATGGAGGGCTGGGAGGATACGGGGATACCCTTCTGGGCCATCATTTCATAGAATAAATTGTTTTCTATCTCCGTTTCCTTCATACTTTCGTCTTGAAAGGAAACATGTAAAGGCAGTATATTAATATCCAGCGCTTCTTTAGTCTGTTCATCAATATAGCTCGTACTATCGGTCAATATTCTTACCACCACAATTTATCCACTCCCAATTTAAAAAAGACATGTCGGCATGACGTTAGCATTATATCATAGACAGCAGGGTTTAGATATTATAAAAGAAGGCTGCGGCAAAAAGAAACACTGTTTCATAATTGCCGCAGCCTTAGGCCTTGCTTTATTATTGAGGTTGGTACATCCCATGTTGCTGCATGTAATTAAAAATTCCTTCACCATGCTGCTGTTCTTCTTTTTGAATATGGTTTAAAGCTTGTCTGACTTGGGAGTCAGTACATTCAAAGATTGTGGTGTCATAAGCACCAGAGACATATTTTTCTGTTGATAACATATCGTTACAAAGATCAGCATCCGATTGGCTGGCCAGTGCTGTGGTGCCTCCAGGCATATTCTGCCCGGACTGCTGTTGGCCACTCTGCTGTCCTGCTTGCGAACCTGGCTGTGTACTGGGAACCTGGCCCTGCATAATTTGTTCAACAGTCTGATAATGTTGACGCTCCTGATCGGCATAGGTAGTAAACAATTGCTGGAGTTGTGGATCCTTTGCCTTCTGTGCTGCTTCCGTATACTTTTTAATGCATAGTTCTTCCTGATTTTTTTGATCCTCTAACAACATTCTTTCTTTCTGGGTTAACTGCATTATAAAACACCTCCTGCTTGCAGTTTTTGCAATAAGAGTTGTTTTATTCATCTTATCATCGCGATGGCACGTCCCGATGACCCTGCAGCAGCTGCGATTTCCAGGGGTAAACAGTAGGCCAAAAGGAGCTGCTTGGCTGTGCTGGCCAAGTTAAGTTAGTCATGACGAAGCGTCACATTGCCAGCAGCTGCGGCAATATGAATATCGGCAATGGCTTCTTTTGTTTCTAGGTTTTTACTATCGTAGCTACGGTCTCCTACACTAATCATTCGGCCCTCATCACTATCCACGCTCATTAAAGCACCGCTAGTACGCAGACGTACCCCGACAGCTTCGGGTATCCGGATTGTAATATTACTGGCTCCACTTTCGATAGTAATCTCACAGTCAGATTGGCCTAGCTTGAGGTCAATATCACCGGCTCCAGCCTCGATCTCTAGTTTTTTGAGCAGCAAATGCGAAAAATCCAAGTTAGCTTTAGTGGCTCCTGTTTGCAAAGAAAGCTGCAAAGGCAGCTTTTCCGCCAGCGAAAGCTCCCACCGTGAAACCTTTTTGTCAAAATTTAAGTTATTAGATTGATCCTCAATGATAATTTCAGCTATTTCTTCAGCCTGCTTATGCGACACACTTGGCTGTGCAGAAGCCTGCAATTTAAGCTCTGCCAGCTCGTCACCCTGGTGTGATGCCAGGTTAAGTTCACCCGCATGCTGAATTAACTGCATTTTAACTGCCTGCACATTATCGCTGTTACTAATCGTGGTTTCAAATGTTTCTGCATTATTAGGTCCTGAAAAAGTAAAATGTGTGAAAAAACCTCCCCCCACTAATGCCAGCACAAGTAGAACTACCAGAAAACCTGTTACCCCGCTATTATCCTTACCTAAGAGCAAGAGAACCCCCCAGAGAATTAGTAAAAGGGGCCAGTAACGCCAAAGTTGACGTACTGTCACAGCAGGTACAACACCCAAGTTAACGAGCAGCCACATTAGACCAATTAAAACAATCGCCAGACCTAAGACAATGCGGTCAGCTTTCACTTTCTACCACCCCAAACAAGTAGAAGTCCGACGCCAATGAAGGCCAGAGGCCACAAATAATAGCGGAAAATAGAGAGCGGGAGAAACTGGCGTATCAGCAGGAACACGCCCACAGCAATCACAACCAAACCAACGGTACGCGAATCAATGTTCGGCGCCTCACCTTCGGATGACGAAATATCAATAGCTTCACCAATGCCAGGTTCCTCAGGAATGATAATCCAAGCAATGATGTACGCGGGTAAGCCAATACCGCCACCAGCTAGACCTCCGATGACCCAAAGTAAACGAATTAAAGTCACATCTACATTAAAATAGCGGGCAATACCCATACAAACGCCGCCCAACATCTGTTGGTCACGTGAACGATATAGTTTTTTCAAGCAGATCACCTCCTTGTACAGAATACGCTAACAAATGAAAACTTCCTCTAATATTAACAAAGTTTAAAACAATCGTGTGACAACTTCTCATACATAATTTATTTTTCCCTGGCAACATTATATTACGGGAGGTGATGACATGGAAGTTAAATCGTTTTTAGAAAGAGCCATGCTGAATGAGCAAGAACAGGTACGGGATTATCAGCGCTTCGCAACACAAACAGATAATGACGAAGTCCGCAAAGCTTTTTTTGAATTTGCAGAAATAAGCGGCCACACCGCCACCAAAATAAAAGATCTACTTGATAACCTATAGATCAAGACATAAGCTAAAGCTTGTGATACTACTTACATTAGCAGTTTTGCCACAGCCAAAGTGAGCTAAATATTAGCGGTAAAATAAAACACCCTGCTGGGGTGTTTTATTTTACTAGCCGACATCTCGACATTGCTTGTCATTAATAGCTCCCTCATAAGCAGTAACTAACTTTTTAGCCATATTGATGGAGGAAATTTCTTCGGCCGCCTCCACACATCTTGCGGCCATCGCCTGTCGTAATTGTTCATCCTGCAATAACTGCTGGACACGGGCAGTAAAGTCATCTAATGATAGTGTGGTTAAAAAGCCATCGATACCGTCTTTAACCATCTCTGCAGCACCTAATGCTTTTACGGCAACTGAAGGCAAAGCGGCTGCTTTGGCTTCACCTAACACTAGACCTTGTGTCTCAGTAGTTGAGGCAAAGATAAACAAATCGGCACCAGCATAGGCGTTCACTACCTGCTCTCTGGGCATAGTTCCTGTGAAAATAACTGTTTGTGACAGTCCCATTTCATTTACTTGGTTCTCCAATGATTCCCGATCAGGGCCGTCCCCCACAATTACTAAGACAGTTTCTGGTTGAGTTTGTCGAATCATCCGGTAAGACTGCAGCAAGAAACCAACATTTTTCTCTTTACCTAAACGCCCCAGATGCAGCAGAATTTTTTTCTCGTGAGGAATCTGGTACTGCTCACGTAGCCACTGCCGGTCTAGCGTCGCAAACTCACTGATCTCAATACCAGTTGGGATAGCTTTCACTTTCGTAACTACATTTGGAGCAATAATCTGACGCACGATATTAGTTGGTGCAATCACTAGGTCGCAACGGTTACAAAAATTACAGGATAACTTCAAAACAACCTTTTTCGAAAAACCTTGGGCAAAAGGCAAATAATGCACATACTGATCATACATCGTATGATAGGTAAAAACCAAGGGAATATCGAAACGTTTGGCGCAGCGAGAGCCTAGTAAACCCATAGAAAACGGTGAGTGCACATGAATTACATCAAGATCTAGACGTTTCACAGTGGCACTTAAATTAAGCGAAAACGGTAAGGCAATAGAAAAGTCTGGATAAGTTGGTGTCGGCACAGACGCAAAACGAAAAACGCCTTCTTCTTCTTCACAATTAGGATAATTTGGGGCAAAAATATAAACTTCATGGCCCAGTTCTGTCAGTTTAGCCGTAGTTGTTTCGATGGACCGCACTACTCCACTGGTGTATGGCTTATAACTGTCAGTAAACATGCCAATTCTCACAAAAGTCCCTCCTAGCATCAGATCGTGCTCTCAATACCATGATTATACTACTATCAGTATGTCCTTTTTTAGCAGATAGAAATCTTCCCTGCACGAAACAGTGTCTGGTAACTTTGCTTAAAATACCCTATTACTATATATTACGTTCGACAATTCTAATCATTCCCCTTCTACATAGCACGAAAAGTAGATAGTTGCGATTCGCTTCACACCCCGTACTTGTACCAGTGTTTTCAGCTACACTTTAATTATACTAAAAAAAAACGCTCTAAAAATTAAGTTTTAGAGACAAATTATTAAGATTTTGCTAAAAACCTCCATCTATTGAGCAAGCAAACCTGCAACAACCCAAAAAACGCCGGTGTTACCGGCGTTTTCTGGTGTTTACCTATCCTGTAGGGGGTAGGGTGGCCACTCTGGATTAAAGTCTGGACATTCCCCAAGAACTTCATCACAATCGGGGGGCTCTGGGCAAAAGCCATAAGAGGGTACAGCTATTTGAACAGTTGCTAAAAGCTTCAACAAGGTGTATTTACCAATGCAGGCAATAATGGTCGTACGTAATGCACCGTATTCCAATTCTTCACTCTCGACAAATGCCTGCAAACACTCAAGAAATGGTACCTCACAGTGAAGGAAAAATCCTGGTTCTCCTGCACGCGGCACATTAAATGTCTTAATAACCGTCTTTTCTTCACATAACTTTTGTGTGGAGCCATCCTCAAAGATCAACTTAATTTTAACTTTGTAGCTTACAGTAACACGAACACGGCCGCTAGACACAACTTCACAACACGGTCCATCAATAATTTCAACTTTGTAACAAAGAACATCTACAATGGGGTTTTCCGGGCAGGCTTCGTAAGTGAACTCAACTTCATCAACCTGAACATTTTTACACTCATCATAAACCTTATCTACTAACAGACAAACAACTTCCGTTGGTGGCGGGCAGCCATAAATGGGGTCACATTGGCCCAGTTGTACATCTGCGACTTGGTCATCGCCATGCCCACCACCATGCCCACCACATCCGCCTTTATATTTTTTCACGTTTTTCTGCAACCTCCTTTCATGTAGGTATGTAAGATCAATTACAGTTTTACGACCGAGTTCTATGCTAATATATGCGACCCGGCGATAGAGTGTGCAGTGAGCTAAAACATTTCCTGTCATCTTAGTGCAGGCAAAGTGATATATATCATTATAGGAAGGGAGGAACAAAAATGAAGCAACTACTTACCATGCCATTCATTTTCCACAGTCAAACTAATATTTATTTGCTGGAGCTTGGTCAGGATGGTGTATTAAGCAGCACTCGTTTTAATTTAGCAGACGAAAATATTAAACGAACAGAAGTGCTGGTTAACTGTGCGCGGTTTTGTGCTGCAGTCAATAACAGTGAACAACTGTACATACTGACAGCCAATCAACAAAATGAGCTCTTATCTTTTCTACTCGCCGATGATGAAATAGAGCAGCTCCCCTTTTTCACCAATGCTGCCCCCTCTGCTTTTACTTTAGCTTTCGACAGTACGGGGTTAGGCTATTATTGTGCAGAGAGCAAAGACGGCCTAACATTTGCTCTCTTAAACGAAACCATGCAGTGGCAAACTTATGACATCCCTGGTGGTCAGCAATCAGCACCGTTAGCTATGGCTATCGATCAGGCTGCTTATCTTCATCTATTACTTTTTGATCGTGCTGAAAAAATGCTTTACTATCAATCGCTGGAACCCAAAACATATCGTCCAACTAAACCATTTTATTTAGCCACTAACTACACCCTCATAACAAGACCAGCCTTTTTATTTGACTCATTCCAAAACCTGCATCTTGCCTGGCAGGAAGATGATTTGCTGCATTATCAGGCCAGATTAGCGGGAGGCTGGCCGAGTGGCGGCTGGCAGCACAAAGTCACTTTACCTCTGCAGTTTTCTGTGCAGCTGATGTCGTTTATTGAGGCTTATCCGCAGCCCCAGCTCTGGTTAATGGATGAAGATAAGCTAGTGCATTACTATAACCCACTCGAAGAAACAGAAATCAGCTGCAGCTCATCTGCGGAAATACTAATTCCCGCTCGTTTCGCCCCCACAACAAGTCAGCAAATCCGCTTGATTAAGCAAAGTGAGGAGACATCACTTTTAGTAAATGTGGTTAAAACACTGCAAGAAGACAAACAAGTACAAACATCCCGGAAAGAAGAAGAAGAAAGTCCTCTATTTTTACATGCACGTCGCTTGATGGCTGAAAAAAAACGTTTAGAATATGAACTCAGCAAAAAAGAAGCTTCTTTAGCCCAGCTCCGTCATATGCTGGAGCTGGCGCAGGAGAATCTTCGGAGAAATTCTATTTCTGTGAACGAAAAACTATATGAAATAAATCAACGTAGTAAAGAGG
>DASRMS010000083.1:0-1864 GCA_035647835.1 Oscillospiraceae bacterium | reverse complement strand
GATCAGTAACAACGGCAAAATCAGCCTTGTTATCCTCGCGTGCCTGCTCTACATCCTGTCTGACAGTTGTCCCAGTAGACTGCACCACATAAACAGGCACCTGCTCAGTTGTATGGATTTCCCTTATCTGGGTAACTACTTCCTTGGCCTGCGTTGCAGATAAAGGAACCTGAGCATTATGTGCTGCAGTATTAATGCCTGCTTCAGTCTCAGCTTGTACCTGGCTCATGCCAGTTTCTTTTTCGGGCGGCTCGTGCTTATCAAAGAAATAAAAATAAAAGAAGAATAATCCCAACAGAATAAAGCCAGCAGCTGTGAGGGCACGAATAGCTATGCCGTCATATCTAGCTATCTTATCATGATTTAGCTTGATAAACATATCTTACCTCCCCATGATTTTTAGTATAAGCTCCGACTACAGGAATTTCCATCATTTCGTTATAATAAAATTCCCCTTCACCGTTTCCCGCAAATTCGTCATGATATATACGGTACATTTCCGTTATTCGATTTCTTTCCGCAATGGTAATTTCATCGCGCGCGATAGCTTCGGAACAGGCCCGTACAATATCATTTTTCAGAAGGCTCAACCCGCCCTTGATTACTCTACCCATCTGCCTCTCCAACTCTGCAATCTGACTGTTCATGCCTTCTATCTTGTTGGCCATCTCGTCATGGTATTGCAGGAGGATTTCGACATTGCTAAAAAGCTCCTGAAGTCTGGCTTCTCTGCGTTCTGCCTCGGCGTCATGCTTGTTTGCTCTGCTCTGCAAGCGTCCGCCTGCATACGCAAGAAGCGCAGCAGCCAAAAGCTCCAATATAGTATGTAATTCCATATAATCACTCCTTGCTTCGATTGCGATACCAGTTCGCCTTGCCTCTGAGGATGTCACCGCCTCTGGTGCCATCGTCAGCATAAGGATTATACCTAGGGCTCTCTGAAGTGCCTAAAAACTCCAGATCCCACCTCTCACAGCCGTTCTTCGGTCCGTATGGCTCGCATGGGTAAAGACCATCTTCATTATCAGCCGCCTCGCCATGAGTCATTACATGATTCTTATCAATGGTCAGCCAAAGCGCATCTGCCAGCACCGCAATAACCTGTGCCATTACCTCTATCTGCTTCTTAGTCGGCGGATAGTTCCCCAGATTATTAGTATTAGCACCGTACGCACAGCAGAGGCTAACGCCTATGCTGCCGCTGTTGCGGAGATAAGTATGGGAGCAGTTCTGCGCCAAGTCTCTGGTACTGAGCTTGATTTCACCATCACCCGTTATATTGATGTGGTAGTCGTCAAAGCAGGTATTGTAGTATCCAGCAGACCAATGTAGGATAATTGCAGGTTGTCTGCCTGCCGCCTGAGCCTTCGCCCATACATTCTGCCTTGAAACAGTAGCAATATCTTTTAATGCGTCAAGATTAACCCTTATCATAATTCTTTGTCCCCTCCTTTAAACTGATGGCACCACCAAGGGCACCAGCGATAACATAGCCAAGGTCCTTCTGGTCATAAACAATAGCCAGCAGGAGGCCTATAACCATCCCGCCAAAAGCTATAAGTGTTGTCATATCATGACAGCTCATGTCAGCAAATTTCATCTTCTCACCCTCCTATCAAGCATTACCGCCGATAAGCCATGCCAGCAGGAGCATTCCTACGCCCACATTAACAGCTAATGACATACCTAAAAGCCAATCCTTATTCATAATAACTACCTCCTTCAAATAAATAAGGGCAGATTTCTCCGCCCTTGCCACCGTTATAATATTACCCAGAACCTTTCTCCATTAACCGCCAATAATATAGCGGTATTCCTCATCAGTGATAGTACCTTTCTCAACGCGCTCCCACACCTGCTGCTG
>DASRMS010000082.1:0-1621 GCA_035647835.1 Oscillospiraceae bacterium | reverse complement strand
CGTTACAAACGCTAAACCATTGCCCCTTCCCGTTATATCATCGGGGCAGGCTGTTGCAAACGAGGGGGAGTGGGTGGAATAATCAAATAATAAAATAGTCAAATAAATTAAAACTTAATCCCTCACGCAACGAACAGAATACCCACACTCCTTATACCAGTTGCCCCTGCCTACACCGCTATAATCGTAGTCCATGGACCGATGCCAGACGGTACCGGTAGCGTCCTCTGAAGCACTCCACCAGTAAGCGTAGCTTCCAATGCCTTCGAATGGGTAAGTGTAGCCAAGCTCGCCACCTGGAAGGGCTGTAAAGCCCGTTTCGTTGGTTGCCTGTTCGGTGACATTCGGATCACGTTCCCAAAGTTTCCAATGTGCCGTTCCGGATTCTTTTAGTTTACCGCCTGCTACTTCATCTCCTCCCAAATAGTCAATTAACTGTGTCCATTCTGCATCGCTGGGTAAGTGCCAGCCAGCTGGGCAAATACCCTGCACTCCGCTTGGGTTAGCTATACTGCTTGTTGAACCTGCCATAGCAGTAGTCCAATAGTATAAAACACCATAAGTGCTGTAATTGGCTGTTGCTTTGGCTGCATTTACATCCGTTCCCTTATAGCCATATACGTAGTAAGTAGCGGGCCCTTCAAATGAAGGTAAATATTTTAAGTTCTCTGCCATCCACACTTGGTTACCAATGGTTACGAATTTATAAACATTGCCATCACGAGAGTCGGTAAAAGTGCCAGCACTTTCATCTTCTTGATATGTAGCAAAAGAATCGGTGGTACCATATCCTGTACCCTTACTACCATCGTCAGTAGAGTCGGTAAAAGTGCCAATACTTTCATCTTCTTGATATGTAGCAAAAGAATCGGTGGTACCATATCCTGTACCCTTACTGTTGGTAGCATAATCCCTCACGCAACGCACGGAAAAACCAACCTCCTTATCGTTGTCGTTCCTGTATACAGCGCTGTTATTGTGGCTCATGTAACGGTTCCATGCATCTGTTGCATTGTTCTCCGTAGCACTCCACCAGGTACCGTAGTATCCAATATAGTTGAATGTCCCAGTATTGTTACGGTAGCCTCCCGGCAGGGCTGTAAAGCCCGTTTCGTTGGTTGCTCCTCTGTTGGGGCTATCCCAATGTGCTGTTCCGGTTTCTTTTAGTTTACCGCCTGCTGCTTCATCTCCTCCCAAATAGTCAATTAACTGTGTCCATTCTACATCGCTGGGTAAGTGCCAGCCGGTTGGGCAAACACCTTGCACTTTGCTTGGGTTAGCAGTACTGCTTGCTGAACGTGCCATAGCCGCAGGCCAATTGTATAAAACACCATAAGTGCTGTAATTGTCCGTTTTCTTGGCTGCATTTACATTCGTTCCATCATAGTCATATACGTAATAATGAGGATCTGTCCTAGATTCAGTAGATGGTTTTACAACTACAGGTAAATATTTTAAGTTCTCTGCCATCCACACTTGGTTACCAATGGTTACGAATTTATAAACATTGCCATCACGAGAGTCGGTAAAAGTGCCAGCACTTTCATCTTCTTGAATTAATTCATCAGCTATTGAAACAAATTTACCTTCTGGAAATGTTTTTATATATTCTCTATATGAT
>DASRMS010000081.1:0-9242 GCA_035647835.1 Oscillospiraceae bacterium | reverse complement strand
GCATCAAGGCGCTGGGCAAGACGAGTCTGGCTGAAGTAGGACGGGAAGACTTAATGGCCCTAAATGAGCTAATCGGTAAAGGCTGTGGTGTCAGTATGGTTTATGACCCCTTCCAACATTAAGTTTCCCGTAAAAGTCTCATCTTACCTACCAACAATTGAAGGGTCTCCCCTGCCTAAAAACAAAAATAGTGTCCCCCTACAAAGGGCACTATTTTTGTTTGCCTAGCTAGTATTTTAACATGCACAATTAACTAAATTGCGAATTAGTCGTGACAAGCATCGCAGCGAACACTGCAGTTTGCACAAGCCTGGCGCGCTCGGCGCACAGGCGGTTCACCTTTAATCTGCTTAATCAGCTGCCAGACTTTCTCTACCCGCTCCTCTGTGCCCGCTACCACAAATGTAGTACTGCCTTCCGAGCCGCCTGTACCACCGGCGGCAATTAATGTTGCCTCCACTTTGCCTAATATTGCTAAAGCCTCAATTTCTGTCACTACGGTCGCCTTTGTTGTAATGGGCATGTAACCAACAGGCATGCCTAAACTATGAGCATAATTATCAATGCCTACCGAGGCTGGAACTTGACGCACCGCAGGAACTAATTTTTCTAAGCCCACAGGTACTATGAGGGTGGCACCTACAGCTTGCAGCGTGGGCCAAGCGGCACCAATCGTACCGCCATCGCGGCTGCCAAGCAGAATGCCGATATTACCTTCATGGTCAACTGCATTGGCACCTTTAATCACTACATCAGCGCCCTGCAAAGCTGCCAGAAACTCCTTGAGGTTAGCCTCCACTCGCTGTCCCTGCTCAAACAAATATGGCTTAAGGGCTTTGTCAGGGTCATTAGAGCAGGTCCTGCCTGCGGTAATTACCCCATAAGTAAAGCGTTCCTTGGAGATTGTTTCATGGAGTAATTCTTCCACCACAAAGGCATTAGTCGTACCATTCACAATTGCTAATCTGCCATATTTAAAAGCCTTTTGCACCGCTGGCAGCTGAACAACTGCTTTGGCCAGCAGGCGTTTAGCCTCAGCTGGCGTTAAAGTAAATAAAATTTCCATCATCAAACCCCTTCTGTTGCTTGTTAGACTATCTTTCTTTGCTGGTGTTGATAATTCCTTTTTATCATCATTTTTGCCTAACTCAGTACTTGAACGTTTTTCTTTCTTCTCACATAAGATATCAGAAGAAAGTTGTATTTATTCTAAAAGGGAGTAAACGAGCATGATCAACAATTTGGATGTGGGTGCACTTTTAGCTAAACTGAATAATGGTGAACTAACGGAAAACATCAACCGTCTTAGTCAGTTACTAAACGCCCCTGAGACAGATGAAAATGAAGAACAAGCAATAAGCGCCTCTATCACTGATAACGCAGCAGACCCGCTAAACAAAGAGGCATACGTCAATCATCACGACCCCAGGATTAACTTACTTATTGCCATTACGCCCTTCCTCTCCACTGCAAAAAGAAACAAAGCAGAAATGCTGCTAAAACCTTTAAATCTACTATACTTCTTACGGCAGTTCGATAGTTTAGCAGAACAAGTAGAAAAAAGTTAGCATGCCAACACCTTAAAATCTGGTTGTCTAAATCATAACAAGCACTTTAATCATCTTGCACATTAGCGAAGGGAGGCTGCAAATTGGATATCGTTCTTGGTTATCGCAAACGCAAAGCAGCTGCTACTGCCTCTGCAGAAGAATTAAATACTACGGCAGATGCTAGAGAACTGGAACAAGCTGAAGAAGACAAAGGGCTAGAAGCTGGCAAAGACACTGTAGAGCCAGTTGAAGAAGCACTCACTTCTACTCCTGTTAGCAAAGAGGAACAGGCAGAAAACCTCCCCGCTGAAGGTGCACGAGAAACAGTAAAAGCCAAACTTAACCCTGCTAAAATAACAGAAATAGAAAAGGCTGCAGCAGTGTCTGCAGTATCACCGCAAAAAACTATTGTAAAAAAGATCCTGTCAGAAGCACTTTCCAGTAAAAAGCCAACACTACCAAACTTACCAAAAAATCCATTCGACATCCCGGATGAAAACAATAATCCTGCCAGTACAGTTAATGATGATTCATTACTGCTCTTACTAATTTTAATCTTATTAAAAACACGTAAGTAGTCCGATTCAATGTAAAAGGGGGGCGTAACTACGATGAGTGATTTTCGGCAGGATTTATACAGCCTGCTCAGCAATGTCAATTCAGATGATCTTCTTGAGAACATAAATAAAGTCGGTATGCTGCTTGGCGATCCTAAACAAACAACAAATGTAAAAAAAGTGTTAAGGAGTTTTCTCACAGAAGAACGTGATGACCCGGCAGTTAAATTGTTGGTAGCATTAACACCATTTTTATCAAAGAACAAGCAAGCAAGAGTAAATGAATATGTAAAAGTTTTAAATACATCAAATTTATTTAATGTCATTCAGCAAATTCAGCAGGAACAAATTATTCTGCAGCAGGATACACAGGAAGAATAAATAGTTCGATATCATCAGTATAGCTGCCCTGCAGCACAATTTTCAATCACTGATTAATCACCAAACAGTTGCATAAATCATAGTATAAGCTAGGTACCCAAGATACGTTAACAATAAGCAAAAGAGGTGAAATGTAAATGCCAAAAGGCGGTTTCGGTGGTGGCGACAATAACTTCCTCTTATTATTTCTCTTGCTGTTACTTCTGGGCGACAATGGCGGTGGTGAGGATAATATGCTATTGATTATCCTTTTCATCATCCTCTTCTCAGAAAATGGTTTTGGAGGTCGTACCGAACTTAGTTAAATTAGTAAATGTATCAGACAATATGCAAGAGACACACCTGAAAGCATCGCATCTTACTGCATAGTTTAAAAGCCCTGTTTTGCCCTGTGCATTACACAGGGCTTACATAAAAAAGCTGGCACTTTGAGTTTCCGAGTGCCAGCTTTTTATACTGCTTACATTAGCGCCCTACTAGCTAGCAAGAGAACTAATCTATTGCTGTATATAAAAAATCCGCATCACTGCGGATTTTTTTCCCTATAAGATACCTTTGACCACCACTACCGGTGTACCGGCATCAGCAGAGCCACTGACCAAATCAGCCAAACTAGCGATAACATCCTCCACCCGACGCGGTGTGGTTCCTTCAGTCAGAATATCATTGTGCTGATAAGCCTCTTGTTTTTGCGCAGCCAATTGAGCTTCAATTTCCTCAACGCTTTTTCCTGCCGCATAACAAACATCAGCTACATATTTATATTTAATGCCTTCACGATAGCGTCCAGCTAAACCATCTGTCATACCAAAAACCGGTTTCGGATCAGCTAGTTCATAAATACCAGTGCTCGGATCCTTGTAAGCACCATCGCCGTAGACAAGCACTTCCACTTTACGTCCTGTAGTTTCTTTGATCGCTGCTTGTAGTTCACGCACAAAGACTGATGACTCGCGGGGAGCTAATTTTAGTTGATCGTTAGCTGACATATTACTGCCTAACAGTCCCCACTCGCTCCAACTCTCCCCCTCACGGCAAAGATCCTGCAGGGTAATAAAGTTGCTGTATACTTTGCTCAATTTTTTACTTGTTGCTTCACGACCATGGACATCAGCAACAATTACACCATCCGGATTAAATTTGGTGATGTGTTGAGGGTTATTACTTAAAAAGATTGTCGCTTTAGCACCCTGTCCCTCAATAATTTTTTTGTATAAGGTCAGATAGTTTACCTTGGTAATTGGATGCAGGCAATCTTCTTCCTGCAAATCTTCATACATAATATAGTCTTTTTCTGCAGTCAACTCTTCCGCCAGCTCTTGCGTAATAACCTGATTGCCTACTTCATCACTCGGATAGGAGAGCTGCACGACAACTTCGCCTTGCGGTACTGCTGCAGCTACACCCTGAAGAATGAGCGAGAAGCGATTACGGCTGGTAATTGGAAAAACTATAGCGATTTTCCCAGCCTTGCTGACTTTTAACTTCCGTCGTACTTCTTCTGCTATTTCAGTTACCGTCACAAAGTTATTCTGAGCACGAGCGACAACGGATTCGGTCACACAAATAACATCACCATCATCCAGCAGCTCATCACGAGCTACTTCAGCTAGTGCTGCCGTGATCATTTTGACTAAATCTATCTTGGGGACAACCACACCTATTTTTACACCAAAAGCTAAAGGACCAATATAATCAGGCAATCTACTCACTTTGATTCCTCCACTCTGTTAAACTGCAACTTAGACCACAGTTATTTTACCACTTTATGATAGTAAAGTGAAATAAAACTTTGACCACAGCTCGCTATGTAGGCTGCTCAACAAAA
Organism: Oscillospiraceae bacterium; assembly: GCA_035647835.1. Lineage (GTDB taxonomy): Bacteria > Bacillota > Dethiobacteria > Dethiobacterales > Dethiobacteraceae > UBA9865. The sequence continues at coordinate 4,926 of DASRMS010000081.1, read as the reverse complement.
AACCTCTTCGCTATCATCTGAGGGCGCAAAGAGGAATTTTCATACAGCTAATTTTAGACCGGGTAATCAATGCCTGCAAATCAACTAAGTTTAGCGCCCTCATCAGTTGCAGTTCAGGCATCTACTTCCCTCTAGTATTATGACTGATATGCACTTAAAAATCAAGGTAGAGACTACATGTTTTTGGCTCAAAGAAGTTTATCTGCAGCCGCGTGTTTCCTATGAGAAGAAAACATATTGCCGCCTATCCTTTGAACTGCTATAATATTAATGAGGAAAGTGGCTTGAAGTCGGTTATGCCTAAGGATTTTTCTATGGTGCCCGACCTATGGGTGCAGAGGGAAAGCTTCTGCGTCTCCCGTATTTGGAAAGAGCGCTTATCTAACTGTGAAAAAACAGATTCTTTAGATTAAAGCAGGTCTCTCTTATATTATGGGAGGATCTGCTTTATTTGTATGCAAATAGTATTCTTGCTTCACAGCAAATTTTTGCTGCTTTAAATGAGATTGAGGTGAGCAGAGATGTTAAGAAAAACAATTGCAGCCTTACTATTAGTATTGTTAGTTTTCACCACCGCTTGTGCTAAGATCCCTCAGCAGACTGTAGCTGGCACCGTAAAAACAGTAACCGATCAAGCAGGCCGGCAGGTGAAATTGCCTGATGATGTAGAGACTGTGGCGATGATGTTCAGTATCCCCACTTCCCTGCTCCTTGCTTTAGGCGTAGGAGATAGGCTGGTGGCTGTTGGTGCAACCTGGGGCATACAAACTCTGATCGAGCCATCACTAGAAACAATCGGTACAGTTGGTCGCGGACAGTTAGATATGGAATCCTTGGCTGCCTACAATCCTGATGTGTTTTTACATAAAGCTTCAGACCCCGCAACCCTAGAAGTAGTCGCCAAGCTAGGCATCCCTGCCCTCGGGCTAACGACAGAAAGTACTGCAGAGGTGCTGGAAGCCATCACAGTATTAGGGGAAGTTTTTAATCGCCAGGCCAGAGCAGCGGAACTAGTTGAGTATTACCACAGCAAAATGGAGTTGGCAAATCGTATTGTAGCACAAATCCCTGCTGATGAGCGCAAAACCGCTATTGTCATGGGTTCTGAAATCGGCAAGGTGGCGGGCGGCAATATGCTGCAATCCTTTATGATCGAAACAGCAGGCGGTATAAACTGTGCCCAGGACGTGGAAAGTCAGCAGGCCTGGCCGGTTGTGGGCACAGAAAAAATCTTTGCTTGGAACCCCGATTTTATCTTCTGTACCAATGGTTCAGCTTCAGAATATGAAGCAGCAGATCTTCTCCATGACCCTACCTGGCAAAATATGAATGCAGTTAAAAATAACCGGGTGCTGTTAGTACCAACAGACAAAGACTCCTGGGAATATCCCAGCTTGTCTACCTGCCTGGGCTTTCTTTGGATGTTATGTCAAATGTATCCGGAATATTATAGTGAAGCTGATTTTCTCCAAGAAGTTGATCTGTTTTATCAAACAGCGTACGGCATGACCTTTAATTTAGAGTTTTTGGGGTATAGAACATGATCATACAAAGTGAAAGAGAATTGGAACATAAACATAAGCGGCAAGCAAGGCTGATCAACATAGCCCTACTCATCTTATTATTCACCACTGCCCTAATCGCGCTATGCATAGGCAAATATCCCCTTAAACCACTGTCCGCATTAGCGGTCCTCTTTGGTAAGGCCAATCTCCACGATGTTATGGACTACCATGTTGTACTAGGCCTTCGTTTACCACGGATCATTGCTTCGATCATTTGCGGAGCAGCGCTTGCCAGCTCCGGCACAGCCTATCAAGGAATTTTCAAGAATCCTCTGGTCTCATCTGAATTTTTAGGAGTCTCGCAAGGTGCCTGTGTAGGAGCTGCTATCGCCATTCTGTTAAGCGCTTCAGCAGCACAAATCCAGCTTTTCGCTTTCCTCGGCGGTCTTTTAGCTGTCGGACTGACACTGCTCATACCTGCTTTGATGCGCAACAACTCCAATTTAATGCTTGTACTATCTGGAATTATTATCGGCGGCGCGATGAGCTCGGTACTTGGTTTTATTAAATACATCGCCGACCCAGAAACTGAACTTGCCGCCATTACCTACTGGCAGATGGGCAGTTTTTCCTATATCACCAGCGATCAACTAGCAAGTGTGCTCTTGCCAATGGGATTAGCCTCTTTGTGCTTATTTGGCCTGTCCTGGCGGATTGATATTCTTTCATTAGGTGAAAGTGAAGCTCAGACCCTGGGCACTAATGTGCCGCTGGTAAGAATTTTTACCATCATTTGCGCGACCTTGTTAACTGCCAGTTCTGTTTCCATTGCCGGCACTATCAGTTGGGTAGGTCTGATCATCCCACATTTTGGCCGTATCCTGGTAGGTACCGGAAATACACGGTTGCTGCCAACAGCCTGCCTTGGCGGGGCTTTGTTTTTGCTCACAGTTGACACAGTCACCAGAACAGCCACTGCGGCTGAGATGCCCATTAGTATTCTGACTGGACTAATCGGTGCACCATTATATGCCTGGCTGCTATATAAGCGGCGGATGATAATAAATTGAGGCGATGTGCAATGATCTATGAAGTAAATAACATCAGTTTTGCTTACCCCAACACTGAAAAATTAATCTTAAATGAGGTAAGTTTTTCCTTAGCCAGGGGAGAAATTCTCTCTATTCTTGGGCCCAACGGTGCAGGAAAAAGTACTCTCCTCAACTGTCTGGCAGGACTAGTTAAACCTACTCATGGTGAGATTCTCCTAGATGGAAAAGACATCAGCGATTTGCCGGGCAAAAATATTGCCCAGAAAATCGGCTATGTACAGCAAGCTCATACCCCAGCCTTTTCTTATTCAGTGTTCGAATTTGTGTTAATGGGTAGAGCACCTAAAATCAGCTTCTTTGGCCGACCACAAAAAAAGGATGAAGAACTGGTATGGCAAACATTGGAGATAATGAAGATCACTCACCTTGCTAACCGCCCCTATACACAACTTAGTGGTGGTGAACGTCAGCAATGTGTCATAGCACATGTCTTGGTACAGGAACCACAGGCCATCTTGTTCGATGAACCAACAGCCTCCCTGGATTATGGCAATCAGGCTCGCATCCTGCGGTTAATAAAAAGATTATCCGCGCAAGGTTATGCCATCATCATGACCACCCATAACCCCGACCATGCTATGCTCCTAGGTGGTAAAACAGCACTCTTTGCTCAGGCCGGCAAGTTAAGCTGCGGCAAGACCAGCGAAATTATTACAGAAGAAAGTTTACAAAAAATCTACCATACCGATGTGCGGCTGCTATATGTAGACGCACTCCAACGCCAGGCATGTCTGCATGCCAAATTATAAAATGGAGGAGAAAAATAATGTACAAAAAAGTATCGATACTATTGCTAGTTTTACTAATGGTTTTTACTTTGGTAGCCTGCAGCTCACCTAACTCCAAGGAGAACTCAAATGATCCTGCAAATAATGCCGGACAGCAAGAGACACCACCGGCTGCAGATCAACCTTCAGAATTTCAAAAGCAGCAAGAACTAGAAGCCGACGGCAAGGGAGAATTCAAGAATATGCTGCAAGAGGGCGGAACTGCGGTAGATGAGTTTAGCCTGAAAATTGGGGAGCACACTTTTACCGAAAAGGATGCTGCCGAACTAACCGTCTATACTGCCGAGATAGAAATCTTGACAAAAGTCGAAGCCCATCAGTCTACATATGTCGGCTATAAACTCCTAGACGTTTTGGCTCTTTATGACCTCTCAGTTGATGCTGATTTTTATGTTGTTGCCGCTGATGGTTATAAAATCACCTGTAAAAGTGATTCCCTTGATGAGAACACCCTAATTGCCCTCAGCAAGGATGGCAGCACCAAAAATGCCCCCATTTATGCACCTTGCTCCAGTAAGCTTTCACCCAACTATGTAACGGGTTTTGCAGAATTGAGGCTCAACTAAAATGATCTGTAATTATTGTGAATGGCGCTGTGACCTTGCCCGTGGAGAAGGCCAGTGCCAGATGTATACCGTTAAGGACGGCATCATTCAAGAAAAATATCCATACACCTGGTCACGCTGCCAAGGTGAAGAAATGGAGAAAGTCCCCATCTTTCACTTCCTGCCTGATGAACGGATACTACAGCTTGGCTCCTTTAACTGCAATGCCAGCTGCGCCTACTGCATAAATGCCAATATCGCCGACCCACAACAGGAACTGGTAACCTTTGAACTGCAGCCAGAGCAGATTGTAGAGCTGGCGAAACGAGGCCAGTATAAAGTCATCCATTTTGGCATCAATGAAGTCACGGTAAGTCTCCCTTCTGCCCTCAAGATCGTCAAACTGGCCAAGGAAAATGGCATCATTGCGGGCTGTTCCACTAATGGCTACTTTACAGAAGAAACAGCCAAGATCGCAGCAGAAGCATTTGACTTCTTTAATATCAGCCTAAAATCACTGCAAGATAGTTTTTATCGGCAGCATTTAGGCTTGCCCTCTGTTGCCCCCGTACTAAGAAACATTCGCTATCTTGCCCAACACGCTCACGTAGAAATAACTACTCCCATTACCAAAGACAACGAAGAGGAAATTCCAACTATAGCCGCTTGGCTTGCTGCTGTCAACCCTAAAATACCTTGGCATCTCTTCAGGCTGCTGCCGGCTAATAAATTTGAACATGCCACTCCACCTTCTGTGATGACACTGGTCAATACCGTTGCCAAACTAGCAGACAAACCCACCTACATCTACATTAGTAACTTTATCGGCTCCAAATGGGTGGATACTCTCTGTCCCCACTGCGGTGAAACTGTAATCACACGTTTGTCCGAAGGATCATGTGGTGCCCGTCTGCAGCATAACTACTTAAACCAAGACCTCTGCCCCAACTGCGGCACTAAACAAGAGATCATTGTG
>DASRMS010000080.1:0-1760 GCA_035647835.1 Oscillospiraceae bacterium | reverse complement strand
GACACAGACTATTGTCGGTGCTCTGAGGCCTTCTCCTATGCCAGCATATATTGTGTCTAGCCCATACACCAGCTATACTGGTACTGCCATTGTTTAATTAATGGGGGCGGGTGTGCTTTCTCCGGAAGGTATGCCCGCTTTTTACTTACGAAAGGACTGATTAAGATGATAGAAGCATATGCAACAGCCTTGAGCGTGACCTCTTCCAGCGGGCCTATCTCATTCAGCAATAAGATGACGAGAGGGTGCAGCGTCGTACTGGACGATGATAATAAGACCTTTAAATTTAATCTGCCGGGAGTTTATAAGGTTGACGTATCTATAACGGGTAATGTAACTGCTGGCGGTATCCTGTCTGCTCAGATATATGCTGATGGCAACCCGATTGCAAGAGCTCAGGCTCAGGCAGTAACGGGAGCTGCTGAAAATCAGAATATAGCTTTCAGCACCCTGCTAACAGTTTCACCTACTATGCTAGGCGAACGAGCAACCATGACGTTGAATTATGGCGGTGGCGCTGGCGCCCTGCTCCTAGCTGACGTGATCATCACAAAGATAGCATAAAAGGCGGTGCTGAAAATGAAACTGACGGCAACCAGCGAAGTAGAATTGAGCAAAGTGCTGTCTCATCAGCTTAATGGCATAATGCTTCACTTTGATTTGGCGATGGCTTATAAACTGATGGGATGCAAAAAGAAAGCAGGTATCATTATAAGCAGGCTATAGAAGAAACTATTGCTCACAATGATACCAACTGTATCATTATCGAGCACTTTCATCAGATCATAAAGCCTGCCCAGGAGCCTAGACAGCGCATAGAGCTGAATGTCACTTACGGAATGGCGCAATCAGAAAAAGACACGGCGCATGAAAAAGCTGTTCAGGCATGGCTGGCATGGGAAGAAGATACAGCTGATATGTATGAGCACCTGCGCGAACAGATGCCAGATTGCAAATTGTGGTGCAGGCTGAAGCGTGCCTCCGAAAAAGAGATAAAGCACATAGAAGATATGATGTAAAAAGCAACCCACCGGCATAGCCGGTGGGTTCCTTTGCGCTTAGCCATATGCATGTCAATTTTTTCCTGCCGTTATTACGGCCAAACAGGTCCTTCTCATAATCTTGCTTAGGCTAATGCATCTGCACCAATGTCAGCTAGGTTCAGCTGAGATAAATCGATGACAATCACAATGTCTGGCATGGTCCTTTCTCCTTCTCTATTCTCAAGCTGGTGCTTGGCAATGAAAAATTACGTGTCGGGTATTTTGGCTTTTGGAGATACTGTAATTTCAAGCTTTCCGTTTTCACCTTTCTGTTTGGCCATGACTATAGCTGACAGTATGGAGGTCTTGATGTAGTCAAGGTCAATATCATCTATGTTTATCGTAGCATCACCCAAATTAATGGTGTTGGTGGCAAAATCTGCTGATTCGATAGCTTTTAAGACTTCTGGGTAATCCTTTAAAGCTAATTGAATGATGTTGCTTGCATCGCTTTGTGCCGACGAACCACTTTTTTCGTAGCCAAGCAAGTAATCTGGTGTTACACCTAATATACGCGCTAATTCAGGAAGCCTTCTTACGGGTTTTGTTCTGTTGGTTTCGTAATTAACATAAGCAGGGCGGGATATACCGAGTGCCTCTGCCATATACTCTTGAGAAAAGTTTTTCTTTGCTCGTAAGATCCGTAAGCGTTCTCCAATCGTAATCATATATTCCTCAACCTCCCCGTTTCAATAAGCTATTTAAACTATTATATAG
>DASRMS010000079.1:0-2449 GCA_035647835.1 Oscillospiraceae bacterium | reverse complement strand
TGGCTCAAAAACAATACCCAGATCCAAGACAATAAAATCATAGTCCTGGCAAGGGATCTCCTCCAGAAGATTTTTTACATCATCATGATATAACTTCACCGATCCGCCATTGCTTTGTGTATAGACATCCACATTTTTATGTAGTTTAACAGACCACTGCAAAGCTGCATACTGAGTTAACTCCACTAAGGCCACCTTCTTTTTACCTTCTGCCGCCAAATAATTGGCCACTGCAGCGGCCATGGTCGTACAGCCAACACCTCTTCTTACACCAACAACACTGATAAAGCCAGTGCCAATATATCTTTCCTTAATAATCGTTTGCGTCTGCACCTTTACAGGCATCTGTCCCTGCTTTTTGTCTTCACTCGTTCCACTTACAACCTCAACATCCCAGCGGACAGCATCACCATATGTTGCAGCTTCTTGTTCGAGCATTACCTCCAATATTGACTTAATTTCCAAGTCTCCTTCTTCAGGTATTTCCGGAGCCAAGATATCATATACACCCTTGGCCAACAATTGGGATATAACCGAATCTCCCGGCTTCCTGCCAGGCGCAAGGAGAATAATTCGGGTATGTGGTCTGGTTACTTTGAACTTTTTGACCCCCATGACAATATCCACGGCAGCCCCCAGCGTCCACATCCAGGATCAATACAGAAGCATTAACCCTGCCTGCCTTATCAAAAGCCTTGATAACGTCCTCATCATTCACACTTTTACCATATAAAATACTGCCCCTGCCTGTTATCACAGTTTTGATTTCTTCAAAATAATTCGGACTTGCGATTATAGAAAACATACATACCCCCTCTCTGCTGCCAATCATCTTTAAAAACAGGGAAACCTGGTCTTTTTGCTCACTGCTTAATCTGTATGCTGCCATCACCTTATCCAGGGAAACCTGTTTATAAAGAACATTTCCCTTTGCCTCCACCTCTTCTGTTTCCACCACCTCTTTCTGTACAAATTCAGCTGCCAGCCTCTTTGCCCGCTCGACTGAACTCTGCGAAAAATTCTGACCCAGCAGCACCGTATCCAATGCTAATATTTCCTGCCATTTCACTTCCAGTCCATATTTTTCATTTACCTCACTTGCCGCCTGCAGATAATACTCAACCTGCTTTGCCTCAGCCATAGGCACTGTATGCACCATGACCGCCGGAGCTGCGAAAAATACCGCCAAGAAGGTCACCGGCATAAATACAGCCAGAATGATAACACGAAGGATTCTCTCTGGCACCATGGCTGTACCTGCCATTAGCGACCACCCCCATCCCCAAACAGCTCTTTCTCGTGCCCAGCCAGCTCAACTTTTGCTCGCACACGCTTGCTGCCACCACAAGTAACGCTTCTCCCCGGGCACCTTGCCCCAGCAGCTCCTGCTCTGCTTCGGAAAGAAACATGAGTTTTGCTAATGACGCTAAGTCATTTTCCCCCATACCCATCAGCACCTTGTAACACGGGTTATCAACTAGTGCCTGCCCATAACGCTATAAGTTACCCGAAATTTTATTTCTTCACAAAAATGCCTGTTTACAGTCACCTTTTCACCTCCTTTAGCAAATGTTCCCCCTGTAAACACAGAGAACTCCTTGGTAAATACAAAAATGTACCACATATAGCAGTGGTATTCCCGGTATGTACCCCCTGAAATTAACTGTCTTTGCTGGCACTGCCAGCAATATGTGGAACCCCCTTATCCTGCACTAGAAAAACAGGCGAAATAGTATTACCATTTTCGTACCTGCAATACCCCGACTGCGATCCGTTTTTCTAAGCAAACACACAAGAAATAAATACAACAACAAAAGCAAAAATGTGTTTTTCATCCTGCGGGAAAAAATCCCCGACCCAACCTTGAAACACAATTTGCGTACAGTGCATCCACATAAAGAAACTTTATCATTTATTTTTTCATACTAAAAAACCTGCATGAACACTCTAAACTAAGCATTCTGCAGGTCGAACATCATACCCGTTATTTTAATATAAGCCCTATCTAATGTTTTTTATAAGCACATCATGTTTTGTAACAACTCTCTCTATGATGTCAATTTTTTCATCCTGTGTTTTTTGGTTCTTTTCTATGCGATCTAGCTTTTCTGCATTAAGCTTATACCCATCAAATAAAGCCCCTAACTTATGCCCATGCTCCGTTTCAATCTTAACCACAGTACCTTTTACAAATTGAATCTCATCACTGTTTTGTTGAATCTTATCATTAACTTCCTTAAAGCCTCTCTGCATTTCAGCCCGGACATCACCCAGACCTTTCTGCATTTCAGTCCGGACATCACTCAAACCCTTCTGCATTTCAGCATACATTTTGGTCATAAGCTCAAAGATTTGGTTTTCGTTATCCATACTACACCTCCGCTGTATTCTTTTCGACAGATAATATGCCAATCCTTCTGTATCCCGACTAAATTCCATTCCCCCCCCC
>DASRMS010000078.1:0-1133 GCA_035647835.1 Oscillospiraceae bacterium | reverse complement strand
GCGCTCAAGGAGGCCGTAGCAACAGACCCAGAGCTTGAGGTATTAACCGAGGCGCTCGAGGGCATAGAAAAACTTATGGGGGATGGCTGGTTCGAAACCCGCGAGCTGTTCAAAAAACTGAATAACCCTATCTATGGCTTTTCAGATATGCGCGCTGATGGTGGCGATGGCGGCGACTTAAAAGAGTTGCTACAGGATCTAACCGGCGCTAATGATTTAACGTCACGCGGTTTAGGGCGTGTGCTTGGCTATCGCGTAGACCGTATAGCAGGAGGCCGTAAGCTGGTTAAACGCACAGGCGGCAAAGTAAACAGATTTAAAATTGAGAGGGTAGACCCAGAACAAGAAGCAGCATAAACATACAGCGCCCCTTAATTGGGGCGTTTTTGTGAAAAGGGGGGGTTTAAACGGTTTAAACGGTTTAATTACCTTAGCTGTAAAAGAAATACTAAGTAGCCATATATATGGGGCAGGGTAAAAACGTCCGTTTTAACCGCACAAACCGCACTACACCAAGCAAGGCTAAGATTTTATCGGAGTCACTACGCGAGGCACAGCGACTAAACAAGCGGGGCAAATACTAACCAGCCTGATAACAACAGGAAAAGAACAGGTGAGGCGTTAACTTAACAAGTGACGCGCCAGCATAATAATTTTCTTACTCGATAAAAAAAGAGGCACTAAAACATGGGCAGCAATGCAGAGAGATTAAAACGATACCGCGAAAGGATGGCGGCCAATGGGTTTAAGCGTTTGAGCTTTTACGCAGCGCCTGAGCTTGTGGAGTTGATAGCTAAAGAGCGCCAGCCATACGAATGCGGCGGCCGCACCCTTGAACGTTTGCTATTGGGTGAGGCAAAGCCAAGGCCAGAGTATTGGACAGCAGCAGAGCGAGCACAGAAGGCGGCAAGGCGTGCAGCTAGTGGCCGTCAAATCACCAAGGTTTAGGGTATTAAAGCCGCGTGATGGTGGAAATATTGGACACCTTAGAGCGCGTGATGGTGGAAATATTGGACACCTTAAGGGGGTAAGGTTTTGTAGAGATTACCGCAAGGTTACGGCAAGGTTACGACCAGCAAACCTACCCGTTTAATACCCTAAAACATTACACCGCAACAGATACCCGCCCCGAG
>DASRMS010000077.1:0-1329 GCA_035647835.1 Oscillospiraceae bacterium | reverse complement strand
GCTAACTTGAAAACAAGCTTTTAAAAATAAAATATTTAAGAAATTTTAATGGAGGATATATGAATTTATTTTCAAAAAAAGAAATTGATCAAGCTCAAAATTTAGTAATTGTTTTTTCCCAGCTCAAGCAGCTGGACCAGACAGCTAAAGAGATTAAGGAAAAAGCAGAATCTGATAATGAGCTCTTGGCTAAAACTGAAGGCATGCAGTTTTATCGGCAAGGTTTGGCAGGAGGCGGCGACCTTTATTTGCTGAAAGTAAGCCCAGATGTCAAATCTAATCGCAAGCTACAGAAAAAGTTCCACGCCTTAGCCTGCAGCTTTAGCAAAAACTCAAGTTCGGATTTACAGTTCTCATTTCTGGCAGATTTGAGCCTTGAACAAAAACTACAGTGTCTCAAAGCTTTTCTACTGGGCCTGCCTGCCTATAAAGCACATACTTCTAGCGGCTTCAAACCAGAAAAGGATATGGATCCTAAAGAAATAAAAAAGAATTTAGCAGTTGATGAAGCAAAAGATGATAGTCCAAAAGGTTTAGCTGCACAGCTGGTGGCAAGGGCTGAAAATCTTAAATTAGCTGATGACAAGTCTGAGCAGTCTTTGAAAAATATAGCTTTAATTGAGGAAGATGACTTGCTTGAAAAAAAGCTGACCGAGTTGCAAGCTCTGGCCTCATCTATCTATCTGGGACGCGAGCTAGTCAATGAACGTGCCAACCTGATGACACCCACAGAACTGGCGGCTGTTGCAAGCCTAATCGGTGAGCAAAGTGAGATTGAGGTGGAAATCTTTGAGCCTGCAGCCATTGAAAAACTGGGAATGAAAGCTTTCTTAGAAGTTGCCAAGGGTTCAGATGAAGAAGCACGCCTGATTGTCATGCGTTACCGTGGCAAGCCTGACAGCGATAAAACCTTAGCCTTGGTGGGCAAAGGCGTCATGTATGATACCGGTGGCTATGCCCTGAAAACTAGCAAGGGAATGTTTGATATGTTTAGTGATATGGCTGGTTCAGCAGCTGTGATCTCTGCCATTCGCGCACTAGCAGAAACTAAAGCAGAAGTAAATGTCACTGCCATTGTTGCAGCCTGCGAAAATATGGTTTCCGGACATGCCTTCCGCAATGGAGATATCGTCGAGTCCATGTCAGGCAAGAGTATTGAAGTAGTAAACACAGACGCTGAAGGCCGCCTGACTCTGGCTGACGCTGTTACCTATGCCTGGCAAAAAGAAAATGCTGACTATATTGTGGATATTGCCACGCTGACTGGAGCTGTCGTTGTCGCCTTGGGTGATAAAATGACCGGTGGCTTAACTGATGATCAAGAGCTTT
>DASRMS010000076.1:0-1084 GCA_035647835.1 Oscillospiraceae bacterium | reverse complement strand
TTGCTGATTTACCATCAGCTGTTGCGGTAATCGTTGCTGTTCCTACGCCAACCGCTGTTACATTTCCAGTTTCATCGACACGAACTATATCTTCATCACTTGAGGTCCATATTACCGTCTTGTCTGTTGCATCTGTTGGAGATACAGTTGCTGTAATTGTCGATGTTGATCCACCCGCTAATGTAATAGATTCAGGACTAACACTAATAGCACTTACCTCTACACTACTGCTACTGCCGCCGTTACCGCTACTGCTACTACCTCCGCCGCTGTCAGGGGCTTCGTCGTCTTCATCATCTTCTTCAGGCTCACTTTCTTCCCCGCCGATATCTTCCTCAATGTCCGCCCTGGCTTTATCCAGCATGGTCACTGCTTCGGCCCGGCTAATGGAACGCTGAGCCTGAAAGCTACCATCCGAATAGCCCTCTATATAGCCCCTTTCGGTAAAGGCATTAATATAGGGCAAACTCCAATCCGCTATATCTGCTCCATCTGTAAATTGACTACCCTGCTCCCGGCCGGCTATACCTAAAGCCCTGCTTAGGGCCACAGCAGCCTCCTGTCGGCTGATATCCTGAGCCGGTTTAACACTACCATCCTCATAGCCTTCTATGTAACCTGCCTTTACAGCTTTTGCCACATCTGCATAAAACCAATCATCAGGCCCCACATCACTAAATTCAATGGTAGCCTCTTCATTAAAGCCCAAGGCTCTGTTAATCACAGCCATGAACTCTGCCCTGCTTATGTTATTATTCGGTTTAAACTTGCCATCTTCGTAGCCTTTAATTAGGCCTTCTTCTGTCCATTTAATTATCGTATCCTTAGCCCAGTGGTTTTCTATATCTGTAAAACCAACCGCCCTATCGGTACCGGCGGCCATGGCCGGGGAAAGGACGCCCAGCAACATGGTCACGATAATCAATAAAGCCAACTTGGATTTTGTTTCAGTAGTTTTGATTCCCATTCCAATACCTCCGCTTTTTATTTTTGAAAATTAAAATGCTGCCTAACCCAGAAACTTTTACAAGAACAGCAGCCCTTTAAAAAACCTGCTGATTAGAACTTAAGCTTGATTTAAAAC
>DASRMS010000075.1:0-2734 GCA_035647835.1 Oscillospiraceae bacterium | reverse complement strand
ACATCCTCTGACGCATTTGCACATTTTTTACAACTGCGATACGAGGATGTATCTTATAAAGTTCGGTCCGGATTTTTTGACTTAATCAGTCAAAAATAATTATTGTGTCAAACCGCCGTCAACAACAAATTCTGAACCCGTTGAATAACTTGATTCATCACTGGCTAAGTACAGCATCAAGTTGGCTACTTCTTCCGGTTGGGCCATACGACGCATAGGGACATGTTTCGCATACTCTCTTATCTGTTCCACTGCATCACCTTCAGTAACCATTGGCGTTTCAATGATTCCGGGATGGATGGAGTTGACACGCACACCTTGGGGAGCTAATTCAGCAGAAGCTGCCTTGGTCATCCCACGCACCGCAAATTTTGTATCCGTGTAACCAACAGCCCCGGCAATTAAACCATTGATTGAAGACGTATTGATAATAGAACCGGCACCTTTGGCTCTCAAAACTTCGCCCACTATTTTAATACCCAAGAAAACAGAAACTTGGTTAATATCAACAATTCTGCGGTATTCTTCTTCTGACATGGTAAAGAAAGATTTTGCAACTGAGATACCTGCATTATTGATCAAGACATCTATAGTACCGAAGTTTTCAACAGCTGCATCGCGAACCTTTTCCCAGTCTTTGGCCTTTGCGACATCATGTTCTACAAAAATCATTGATTCTTTGTAAGCATCAGCCAATGCCTGACCATCTTTTACATTTACGTCACTAATGACTACTTTTGCGCCTTCTTCAACGAAACGACGAGCCGCTGCTGCGCCGATACCACTCGCTCCTCCCGTAATGACCGCGACTTTGCCTTCTAAACGATTTGCCATAATTTTTACCTCACTTGTTTTTTATTTGAACATCTTTAAATATTTAAAGTGGATCTGTAATTGGATCACACTAAATAACGCATATACTAGGATTATTGGCTGGAATTAGCCGGTATCCACATTGGCTCGGCTCATAGACTTCATCGGAGCACTTTGCTATTAGACACTAAATTTGCAAAACTTTCAATCTAAAACCGTGATACTTGTTACTTAATTGCGCTCAATCAGAAAACTTACATGATAAACTAAATTTAATTCGAAAATTGCAGGAGGCTTAAGATGAGACTTTTAGTCATTGGGGCAGTAGCGGCAGGCACATCAGCAGCTGCTAAGGCGCGCCGCAATAATGAGAAGGCCGAGATTGTACTCTACGAAAAAGGTTCACATATATCTTATGCAGGTTGTGATACTCCCTATTTCATCGGCGGTGTAATTAAAGACGTCAAGTCATTGACTCCGCGCAGTGTGGATTTCTTCAAGAAAAAATATGCTGTCGATGTCAAAATTCGTCACGAAGTGAAAAAAATTGACCTGGCGGCGAAGACGCTTACCGTTAAGAATCAGGATCAAGATGAAACTTTTGTTGATCACTATGACAAACTTATCATAGCCACCGGAGCAAAATCTGTTATTTTGCCAATCCCGGGCATTAAACAAGATCATGTTTTCAGCCTTAGGAATATCAAAGATGCACTGGCCATCGATTCATTCATTGCTGATAAAAAGCCTCAGAGGGCAGCAATTATCGGCAGTGGCAGCATTGGGATGGAGCTGTGCGAAAATCTGAAGCTGCGCGGACTCGATATCAGCATGATTGAGCAGGCGCATCACATTCATCCTGCTCTGGATCCGGACATGTCCGCTCATCTCGAAAAACAATTATTGTCCAATAATGTCAGAATATTCAAAAACACTCGCGCCGCAAAAATTGAAGCGAATCATATTTTGACTTCTGACGATGAGAAAATACCCTGCGATATGGTTATCGTTGCCGCAGGTGTCAGGCCGGAAATCTCCCTGGCAGTCGAGGCAGGCATTAAGCTTGGTGAAACTGGCGCCATCGCTGTCGACAAGTATCTGCAGACCAGCGATCCTGATGTTTACGCCTGCGGCGATTGTATCGAGACCTTTAATTTGATCACGAAAAAGGCATCCTACTTCCCGCTGGGTTCTACAGCTAATAAAACCGGCCGCATCGCCGGTGACGTAGTTACCGGTGGGAACTTAAGTTTTAGAGGAGTTTTAGGAACCGGAATTTTTAAAGTTTTCGATCTCAGTGTGGCAAGAACCGGCTTGAGTGAGCGGCAGGCAAGAGAAGCAGGATACGATATTGAGGCGGCACATATTATAAAGCCCGATAAAACAGCTATCGCCGGCGGACAAGAATTGATTATCAAAGCTATTGCTGACCGCAAGACAAAAAAACTTCTTGGGGTGCAAATACTTGGAACAGAAGGCGTTGATAAACGCATTGATGTGCTCGTTACCGCCATGACCCTGGGAGCAAAAGTCAATGATTTATTTCATCTTGACCTGGCATATTCTCCTATGCATTCAATCGCCAAAGATCCTGTCATGTATGTAGGCATGGTACTGGATAATGCTATCGCCGCAAGTAAAACTCAGTGAACCGACAATTGCAGATAGAATTATTGCAGAGTTGCTTTCAAAGATTCGGCTGAGCCTTGCAGTTTGACTGTAATGCCATCTGCGGCATATTGCCTAGTGTGTCCTTCCAAAACTATAGTTTTGGAAGGAGTTCCCTAATTACTATTGTTCTCGACTCTCTACGTGTCTGCAAATAGCCTCAAAGGTCTCTTCACTGATGTCATGTTCCACCTTGCAGGCATCCTCCCGGGCGGTGTCCTCATCTACGCCAAGACGTACAAAAAACTCCGTC
>DASRMS010000074.1:0-1032 GCA_035647835.1 Oscillospiraceae bacterium | reverse complement strand
GGATGCAGCCGGTATCGGGTCAGGTTATGGCAAACATGAAGGTGGCATCGTCATCATTAGGGGCGGAGAAACAGAAGCCAGCTGTTGGCTCAATTCAAGCAAAAATCCTAATAGCTCCGGTGCTGCAATCGGTGGCGGCTGTTATGGAGATGGCGGCATCATTACCATTAGCGGCGGCAAGGTAACCGCTAAAAGCTTCTCCGGAGCCGCTATTGGTGGCGGAAGAGAAGGCGCCGGCGGTACAATCACAATCACAGGTGGCGATATTGCGGCAGAATGTGTGTCCACTGGGTCCGCTATTGGTGGTGGAGACAGTGGTAATAGTGGGAATATTACGATTAGCGGCGGCGATGTAAAAGCTGAATCACGGTATGAAGCAGCTATCGGTGCAGGAAAAAACGGATACTGCAGGACAATAAATATAACCGGCGGCAAAACTAGGGCCATCAGTGCTATCACAGGTAATGGTATTGGTGGCAGTAAAACGGGAATAGGTGGAACAGTTTCCATCTCAGGCGGAATTGTTATCGTTGGTGCCGGCACCTATAATAAACATGAGCAAATTAGAGATATTGGTGTAGGAGAGGACAATAAGCTTGATTTATTAGAAGTATCCGGTGACGCCGTTTTATTGTTAAAAAACAATAGATACAACGATCCCATCGCTACAACAAGTCATGTTTTTAAAACTGCTTCTTCATCCTCTGACTATGAAAAATATAATTTACCACTTTCTCCTGCTGACGAAAGCAGCTTAGATCAATGGTGTAGTAGTGGTCATAAGCTTGGTATATGGTCTCCCGCAGCGCCGGGAAAAAAGATCGTTACTGCTGTCAGCATTGCTTCTAAACCAGACAAATTTGATTATTTTACCGACGAAGAATTAGATCTGACCGGTGGCCAACTGTTTGTTAAAACAATTCATAACGAGAAAAACTTCAAAGTTTCAATGACGGATCCAAGAGTTTCTTTTACTGGCTTTAACTCTAATCCTGAGACCTATGGCCCTCAGACCATCACAGTAAAGTTTGC
>DASRMS010000073.1:0-19749 GCA_035647835.1 Oscillospiraceae bacterium | reverse complement strand
CAATGAAATATATTCTGCAAACCCCAGAAAAAACCTTCTTAATCTTATCACAAAATCTACATAGTTTTCAAATCTTGGACAAACAAAGTTTTTCCCAAAACTACATAAATATGCGACAGAAAGAAAGATTACATAATTATTAAAATATTTTACAATATTAGCAGGATAATGGCGGTAGCAGCTAGAATGTATAGCTAAACTTTGTGAAAAAATTAACATGGTTCTATGTCTGGTGAAAAGGGGTGAAAATTATGTGTAATGACACAATTAAAATTATGTTAATTGATGATCATCCCATTGTGCGTAAAGGCTTACATTTAATAATCAGAACGCAAGAGAGTATGGAAGTGATTGGTGAAGCAGGTTCAGTCGGAGAGGGGATAACTATAGTCCAGGAGCTTATGCCTGATTTAATTATCCTCGATTTAACTCTACCTGATCGCAGTGGCATAGAATTTATCAAAGAAATTAAGAAAATTTGTCCTCAAATTAAAATTCTAGTTTTAACTATCCACGAAGAAGATGATTACATCCAACAAGTACTTACAGAAGGTGCAGATGGTTATTTGCTAAAAAAAGCAGCAGATGATGAGCTGATTCTGGCTATACGTGCAATTGTGCGCGGCGAAATGGTTGTAGATTCTTCTTTGACCAAGAGATTGTGGCAGCGTTATCTGCAGCCTGTTGACAAAAAACAACAAAGTAAAGAAAAAGAAATCCTTAGCAAACGGCAAAAAGAGACTCTTAGCTTAGTAGCCCGAGGCTACACAGATAAACAGATCGCTGAACAAATCCATGTTAGTGTGAAAACTGTGGAAAGTCATAAAGCGAGAATTAAAGAAAAGCTAGATATTGTACAGCGTTCAGAATTTGTGGCATATGCGATGGAACACAACTTGCTTGATTTGGAAACATAAAGAAAAGTCTTGACTTTTCCTCTAGACCCTAGTGAATTACCTTAATTACCTTACAAGAAATTCTGTCAGCCAAATTATATTAACGTTAGCAGTTAGCTAATAAAAAAGGAGAGATGTGTATGCACCCCGAACTTCAAGAAAGGAATGAGTATCACTTGAAAATGGCACAGATAGAAGCTTTCTGCACAGTAATTCAAACTGGCAGTATCTCCCAGGCCGCTCGCTACTGCCATATTTCACAGCCTGCTGTCAGCATGCAGGTACGTGATTTGGAACAATATTGTCAACAGCGTTTATTGAAACGCAGCAACAAAGGGGTTACCCCCACACCTGCGGGCTGGGTTGTCTACGAATATTGTAAAAAGATCATTCACTTAAAACAAGATTTAAAATTAGAACTAAAACAGTTTCAACATACTCCATGAGCCTTTGCGGCTCTTTTATTTTTTTTCTGGCTATCATCTAAACGTCGCAGGAGTGGGTACTGGAAAAAAAAATCTGGCACCAGAATGAGCAAATTTTTATGAATGTAGGTAAAATACTGACAGTCCGGGGAAAAACCCTGATCTATCTCTTGTAAATCTGCTGATTTACCTGATTTATTCCTGCTGCCAATAGTGTCATAATTGATTAATAGTCAGGTGAAAAAAATCACAATAGCCGAAAGGAGCTTTTGCTGTGGTGAATTACCCTCCGACAGATGAAGCAGTAAAGCAAGAAGTGAAGTTTTATTTACAAGAGCACCAAAACATGAAATCACTATTGCATTTTTATGAAAAGCTATATGCCCACCAAAGGGGCTTTACCAATTCTTTAACCACTTACTCACCACCCCAGACTGCGAACAGAGAGGTTATGCAGGGCAAGCCACTCTTAGCTGAACTCGCACTGCCGATACCTGTGCAACCGACATTAGAGCTGGCACAAACCATTTTATTAGATGCTTGTAGTGAACTCCTGGTAAAGAATGAACAACAGCTGAACGTGATGTGCAATCTCATGCAAAGCACTTTCACGGCTGATAATATCAAGGAGTTTTACAGTAGACCGAGCAATTTATCTTTAGCTAAGGTGCAGAAATTTCTTTTCACTAAACATGATACTGCTGAGTTGGCCGAGCAACAGCTGGCGGTTACAGCTCAAGTGATTCGCTCGGCACTGCAAATGTATTTTGTGTACTTCGCACAGCAGATGCAGGCCGCTATTGATGCTAGTAATTGGAACGAAGGTGTTTGTCCAGTTTGTGGCGAGAAACCAATGCTAGCCATGTTAAGGGCAGAAGATGGCAGCAGAGTTTTGGAGTGTGGACTTTGTCATACACAATGGGAGGTAAGCCGTATACGTTGTATGTCCTGCGGTAATACCGACCATAGTAAACTTAGTTTTTTCTATCTTCCAGATCAAGTCCATCGGCGTGTCTATGTCTGTAGTCAGTGTCATAACTATCTTAAGACAGTTGTCTTAAAAGAATTAGCAAGAGACATTATTCCCGATTTGGAAAATTTAATGACGCACTTTCTTGATGTGCTGGCTGCTGATGAGGGATATGGTGAATCTGGTGATAAAACAACTTTTAACTGATACAACTAAGGGAGGTGAAACTAGTGGCAAAAACATTTGAAAGAGGAAAGGAAGTTCCTCATTACAAGAAACTAACCGAAAATCTGCCCATCCAAGACCTGCCACAACCTACAGAATTAATTATTCCTCTAAAACAGCATATTGGTGCACCAAATAGGCGGCTGGTTTCTGTGGGGGAAAAAGTGAAGGCCGGACAAAAAATCGGCGATAGTGATGCAAATATCTCCGCACCTGTACATACAGGGTTAAGTGGGACAGTACGAGAAATTGGCAGCAGAGTAACTTTGTCGGGACAACTGGAAGATTGTGTCGTAATTGATGTGGATCCTGAACAAGATGCCTGTGTTTATACCGAAGAAGATGTCTCGCAATTGTCCCCGGAGCAGATCAGGCGCCGGATTAGAGAGGCCGGCATCGTGGGTATGGGGGGGGCAGGTTTTCCTACTCATGTGAAGGTCAACCCTCCTACTAGCATAGATTATTTAATCCTCAATGGCTGTGAATGTGAACCATTTTTAACTTGTGATCACCGTTTAATGGTAGAAGAAGCTGATGAAATGATAGCAGGAGCGCGTATCCTCAGCCAGGTGTTAAACGGCGCTAAAGTAATTTTCGGCATTGAAGAAAATAAAATGGACGCCATTGAAGTTGTCAAGGCCAAGTTGGCGAGCGAAGCCGACATGGAAGTGATTCCTTTGGAAGTAAAGTACCCGCAAGGAGCAGAAAAACAACTTATTTATGCGACAACAGGGCGAGTGGTTCCCCTGGGGAAGCTGCCAGCGGAAGTGAATGTGGTGGTACAGAATGTCGCCACAGCCAAAGCTGTTTGGGAAGCGGTAAAATTCCAGCGCCCTTTAACAGAACGGATTGTTACCTTAACGGGAGCGGCTGCCGTACAACCAGGCAATTACCGGGTCGTAATCGGTACACCTCTTTCCCACTTACTTGCTTGTACGGGCGGACTAACAGATAGGGTCACTAAAGTTGTGCTGGGCGGTCCCATGACAGGTTTTGCACAAGAAACTTTGGCTGCTCCAATTGTAAAAGGCTGTGGCGGAGTGCTGGCCTTAACAGAAGAACTGGCGGTTAAAACGCAGGAATATTATTCTTGTGTGCGCTGCGGTAAATGTGTGGATCATTGTCCCATGGGTCTTTATCCCAACTACATTGGGATGTATGGGGAATTAGGCCGCTATGCCTTAGCCAAAGAGTGGGGAGCTCTTGATTGTTTTGAGTGCGGAATTTGTGCTTTTGTCTGCCCATCTCAGAGACCAATAGTTGAGTTTGTCCGCCGGGTGAAAAGGGCGTAAAGAGGAAGAAGGGAGGGGTCAACTTGGGAAAAGATTTGAATTTGCAGGTTTCTTCAGCACCACATCTACATGCTGGTGATCAGGTGTCTACGGCGATGCGGGATGTAACCATTGCACTAATGCCTGTAACGCTGGTGGCATGTTATTTCTTTAAATTAAATGTGCCATTTTTAATCTTAGTCTGTGTAGTTACGGCCATCTTTACGGAAGTGATATTCCGCCGTGCGATGCGTAAAGAACCACAACTTCAAGATGGCAGTGCTATTTTAACCGGAGTACTGGTTGCCTTGAGTTTTTCGGCGGCCACACCATGGTGGTTAGCCGCCGCGGCCACTTTCATTGCAGTGGGTTTAGCCAAGGAATTTTTAGGCGGTTTAGGCTGGAATCGTTTTAACCCAGCACTATTTGGCAGAGTATCTGTAATTCTGTTTGCCCCTTGGTTAGTTTATCTGAATAATGAATTTTTCTATTGGCGGGTTAGTTTTCCCGGTATTGATACGGTAACACAAGCCACGCCACTGACTATGCTGCAAATGGGGTTGCCTTTACCTAATATGGGGACATTTTTCATTGCTACCCAGGGGGGAGGTATTGCCGAATCTTCAGCGTTAGCTTTACTTATAGGTGGTGCTTATCTGTTATATAAAAAGCACATCACTTGGCATATACCTGTTTCCATGCTGGCCACTGTTTTTGTTGGCACTGCCGTCTTAGGTGAACACCCAATTTATCATCTGCTAAGTGGGGGTTTACTACTTGGTGCTTTCTTTATGGCTACAGACTGGGTTACCAGCCCCATTACCAAGAAGGGCAAGATAATCTTCGGAGTCTGTATTGGGATCATTGTTGTTGTTTTCCGTGTTTTATTGGCGCCAACCGAGGGGGTTGCCTTCGCCATCCTTATCATGAACGCTTTTGTGCCGCTAATTGATCGTTTAACCAGAAGAAAGAAATTTGGTGAACCAGTAGTACAGCGTGTCCCGCAAGCTGTGCCGGCGAGCGTAAAAGCTGCTGCAAAAAACTAGCAGGAGGTGAGCAAGAATGAAAGTATCTCGTCGTAGTTTTCTCAAACTAACGGGCGCAGCTGTTGGCTCAGCTACTTTAGCCAGCTTTGGTTTCTCTAACACGACTGAAGCTGCACCAGTGCCCGTGCAATATGCAAAAGAAGTAACAACCATATGTCCTTATTGTTCTGTAGGCTGTGGGATTATTTGTTATGTGCAAAATGACAAAGTCGTGGGTGCAGAAGGTGACCCTGATCATCCTATTAACGAAGGTTCTCTTTGCAGTAAAGGCAGTTCAATTTTTAACCTTGCTTATGTTTATGATCAACAAGGTCAAGCCATTGAACATCCACAACGTATGAAAAAGGTTCTCTACCGTGCGCCCCGTGCTACCGAGTGGAAAGAAGTAGACTGGGACTGGGCTTTAACACAAGTTGCCCAACGCATTAAGCAAACACGCGATTCCACCTTCGAAACAGTTGATGAGCACGGTGTTACCGTAAATCGCACAAGAGCGATTGCGCATTTAGGAAGTTCAAACTGTACTAATGAAGAAAACTATCTATATCATAAGTTAATCCGTGCCTTGGGGATAATCAATATCGACCACTGTGCCCGTCTCTGACACTCCTCCACAGTTGCCGGTCTGGGCAACTCATTTGGTCGCGGTGCAATGACGAACCATTGGATTGATTATAAGAATTCTGATGTCTTTTTAGCCTTTGGCTGTAATCCAGCGGAAAACCATCCTATTTCCATGAAATGGGTTGAGCGGGCTCGTGCAGAAAAAGGTGCAAAATTAATTGTGGTAGATCCCCGTTTTACCCGCTCTGCTGCTACCGCAGATTTGTACGCCCCTCTGCGCCCTGGCACAAACATCGCTTTTCTTGGCGGGTTGATCAATTATGTGCTCAGCAATAAGCTATACCATGAAGAATATGTCCTTAATTACACCAACGCTACTTATCTGATTAATCCAGAGTTTTCTTTTAACGATGGTTTATTCTCAGGAGCACATGATGCTGAAGATCGTGCTGTAAATTATGATAAAGACTCTTGGAGTTATCAAGTTGATGCAGAGGGTAAAGTGATAAAAGATCCTACTGCGACTGATCAACATTCTGTTCTCCAACTGATGAAAAAACATTATGAACGCTACGATTTTAAAACTGTAAGCCGGATTACCGGCTGCCCGGTTGACAAGTTACAAGCAGTGGCTGAATTATTTGCCAGCACTGGTCAGCCCGGTAAGGCAGGAAACATCATGTATGCCATGGGCGTAACACAATTTACGCATGGCTCACAAAACGTGAGAGCGATTGCTTGTCTGCAGCTGCTTTTAGGGAACATGGGTATCCCCGGGGGCGGCGTTAACGCGCAGCGTGGTCAGGCTAATGTGCAGGGTTCCACTGATATGGCGATGCTTTATCATCTTATACCCGGCTACCTAAACATGCCCAAAGCAGCACTGCATGAGGATTTGGCTGCTTATCTGGAAAAGGAAACCCCTGCTGGTGGTTACTGGACAAACAAACCAAAATTTTTAATCAGCATGCTTAAAGCCTGGTATGGTGATTATGCTACACAGGATAATGACTTTTGTTATGATTATGTCCCCAAGTTAGATACTAAAGATCGTTCCCATATTGGCATGTACAAATATATGGGTGAAGGTGAAATTAAGGGCATGATCTGTTGGGCAGACAATCCCGCTGTAACCGGGCCTTCTGCCTCTACAAAAAGAAATTACTCCCAAAATTTAGATTGGCTGGTTTCCATTGATATCTTTGAAAATGAAACTGCTGCTTTTTGGAAAGAACCCGGGGTTGATCCAACTGAGATAGACACAGAGGTTTTTCTCCTGCCTAGTTCAGTCTCTTTTGAAAGAGAAGGGACAATAGCGAATAGTGGCCGCTGGATTCAGTGGCGCTATCAAGCACAAGAACCTCTAGGGGATGCCCATACTGATATCTGGATTGTCGATCAGCTTTTCAAAGCAGTCAAAAAGGAATATGAAAAGAATGCCGGTCCTTTTGCCGAGCCTATTCTAAAAATGAAGTGGGATTACGGTGCAGAGGCTGATGCTAATGCTGTGGCCATGGAAATTAACGGTTATGATCTTAAGACAGGCTTATTATTAGAAGACTTCACCAAACTGGCTGATGACGGCAGTACCGCCTGCGGCTGTTGGATTTACAGTGGATATTACAATAACGCTACCCATCCAGCCTGTAAAAGCCGGATCAAAGAAGATTCCGGTATTGGTACAAACGCTAAGTGGTCATTTGCCTGGCCGCTAAACAGGCGGATCATCTATAATCGTTGTTCAGCAGATCCGCAAGGAAATGCTTGGAATCCGGATACTCCGCTAATGTGGTGGGATGGTCTAACTTGGCAGCGTAACGATGTGCCTGACTTTAATGCTAATGTACCACCAGAAACGACAGCGCAAGCGCCTTATATTATGCTGCC
Organism: Oscillospiraceae bacterium; assembly: GCA_035647835.1. Classification (GTDB taxonomy): domain Bacteria; phylum Bacillota; class Dethiobacteria; order Dethiobacterales; family Dethiobacteraceae; genus UBA9865. The sequence goes on along the minus strand of DASRMS010000073.1, from coordinate 12,465 downwards.
TGAACTGCAAGCTCGTCTCTTTGCCAGCGGTTTGGCTGACGGGCCTTTCCCAGAGCATTACGAGCCGGCAGAAAGTCCCATCCGCAACATACTATCTACGACGGTGCAATTTAACCCAGTCACAAAAATTTGGTATGAAGATCACTTGGCAGCTGCTGGGGATAAAAATTTCCCTTATGTGATCTCCACCTACCGTGTGAGTGAACACTGGCAGTCGGGGATTATGACGCGCAATACACCGTGGTTAAATGAACTAATGCCAGCACTCTTCATTGAAATCAGTCCAACATTGGCAGAGAAGCTGGGCATCAAAAATGGAGATCAGGTGGAGATCAGCAGTTACCGTAAGCAACACATCACTGCTCTCGCTTGTATCACACCACGCATGAAACCTCTGCTGGTTGACGGAGAACTGCGGGAAATGGTTGGCATGCCCTTCCACTGGGGCTTTATGGGCTTAAATAAAGGCGCAGTTGTCAACGATATAGTACCTTCCATCGGAGATGCTAATACTAATATACCTGAATACAAAGCCTTTCTCTGCAACATAAGGAAGGTGGGATAAAATGTTAAATTCGCTACTTATCGATACATCTAAATGTATTGGCTGCCGTGCCTGTCAAGTAGCCTGTAAGCAATGGAATAGACTACCGGCTGAAGAAACTAGCTTTACCGGTTTTTATGAAAACCCGGTACGTTTTACCGCTAACTCTTGGACTCGTGTATCTTTCCGTGAGCATGAAGATGAGTCAACAGGTGATGTGAGTTGGTATTTTGCAAAAATAGGTTGTATGCACTGTACGGATGCTGCGTGTGAAAAAGTATGTCCAGCTGGTGCCATTAGTCATACTGAAACCGGTGCTGTAGTAACAGACCCTAAAAAATGCATTGGTTGTAACTATTGTGTGGCTAGCTGTACCTTTAAGGTAATGTCCTTTAATCAAAAGGAAAATATCTCCCAAAAATGCACTTTATGCAGCGACCGTCAGGCTATAGGCTTAATTCCGGCCTGTGCTAAGGCCTGCCCCACTGGTGCTATACAATTTGGTACACGTGCAGAAATGGTAGATTTGGCTCATCGTCGTGTTAACGATTTGGTCGTCCAGGGTTCTAGCAAGGCACAAATTTATGGTCTGGAAGAGTTAAATGGCACAGGAGTTATGTATGTCTTAAAAGATGATCCTGAAGAATATGGTTTGCCTGCTAACCCCAAAATACCTATTTCGGCCTATATCTGGAATGCTATTTTTCGACCATTACGAATCTTCGTTGTGGCGCTGGTTGGCTTGTTATTATGGGAAAACAAACGCGAAACAGAAAAAGTACTGCCAACAGAAAACGAAGCCAAATAAGGAAATCTTGGCTGCTGGAGAGTGTAAAGATAGAAGCAGAAGAAGAGGACTTCACTAATGATGAAAGTGGTCATCACAAAAGCCAATTCAAGAAAAGCGTACTTTTGCTTCCCCTTAAGCACGCTTTTCCTTCTCGTTGTTCAGAGCGTGAAACAGACTTGTTTCAAACAAGAAGCCGGAGCTTATGCCCCGGCTTCTTGTACATTTGCCACAGTAACAGTGATGGTAGTACCTCGTCCTATTGCTGAGTCAATTTGCAAGGTACCGTCAATCAGAGTCGCCCGTTCTTGCATACCGAATAAACCAAATCCCTCTTGGGGAATATCCCCATCAAAAACGGTTGTTGGATCAAAGCCCACCCCGTTATCGTCCACGATAGCTTTGAGTAGGTTATTAATGTAGGTCACACTGACGAAGATATTTTCAGCGTGTGCATACTTAAGACTATTTGTGACGGCTTCCTGAACCACGCGATAAATTGCTGTTTCCACGTAAACAGGAAAACGTTTTCCTACTAATCCCTCATGTTTAAAGGCAATTCTTTTGCCTAAACGGACTGAGGAATCCCCTAAAAAACGTGCCAAAGCTGCCACAAGTCCCATATCATCAAGCACACTGGGTCGTAAGTTGCGTGAAATAGCAGTTATTTCATTAAGTGTTGCCCCTAACATCTGGCGCAGTTCATGACTTAAATCTTGAATTTCAGCTGTTGAGGTTGTCTGCTCCATTGCTTTTAAACCTAATTTTAGAGCTGTAAGTGACTGGGATGTTTCGTCATGCAGCTCCCGAGCAATTCTCTTGCGTTCTTCTTCTTGTGCCGTAATTAAATGCTGCACTAACTGAACACGTAACTTTTGAATGCGATTCAATTCAGCACGATTTTCTTTATTTTCTAGTTTGTAAGTGCTTAGTTTTTCCGCCATCATGTTAAATGCTGTTGCTAGATGTCCAATCTCATCTTGAGTTTGTATTGATACTCGGGCACTGAAATCACCTTCTCTGATAATGTGAGTGGCTGTTGTTAGTTGGCGCAAAGGAGCTAATAACTTATTAGTAAAATATGCAGTAATGAAGCTACCCAGGACCAAAGCTATCAGCAGCGTCGTGAATAGTATGTTTCTGGTTTTAGTCAAGGCTTTCTGCAGATTTGCTTCGGTAATGCCTATGCGCACAGTGCCGGCATTACCGCCGAAGATGGGTACAGCAAGATCATGGATAATTCCCTCTTCTGAACGAAAAGTTGCTGTTTTAAATTCTTCTTCTGGAAGTAGTGTTTGCAGCTGCCTCAGTGCTGTAGATGGTTGTCGGTCTTGACGCGAATTAATAATTACCGTACCTTGCCGATCAAGTAGGAATAAATATACTATATCCTTATTGTTAGCCAGCGTATCGTTGATAGTCTGCCGTAGTTCGTGATAGTTGTGTGTGAGTATCGAATCTGCGCTGCGTGAGGCCACATCACGGGCAATGGATAGTCCGCGAGCATGTAAATCACTTCTAATTACACTCTCGGTGATACGTTCAGATTGCCAGGTAAAGCAAATGCCTATGATTAACACTAAAGCGATCCAGAGAAAAACAAATTTACTGCGAACACCTGGAGAGTAAGCGGCCCGGAGACGTTTCAAACTTCTTTTTAGCAAAGATTCGCTCATGGCAGTTGGTCCTTTACAACACTTACCATTTCCCGTATACGATCATAATCTGCTGGTTTAGCTGCCACAAAGTGACTATAACCTAAATCGTGTAAGATAGCAGCGCCACGATTATCTTCATGCATCGTCAGGAGGATGTTCTTTAATATTTTTTGACGGTCAGGGTGCATGTTAGTATTAACAACTAAGGGATTAAGGGGAAAAGGTTCAGATTGATGAATAATTTTAAATCTACTCGCAAATTCTTTGCTCGGCAAATTTAGTGACTGCAAGACTAAACTATTGATCGCTGCCCCTTCCACTAACCTGCTATCTAAACTATGTAAGGCGTAATCCGTACTAGAAGCATAGTATACATTTTCAAAAAATGTATTACTAGATTCACCCGCTGTCGTCAGCAGGTACAAGGGATAAAGGCGCCCAAGAGTGGATAAAGGGTCTGTAAAGGTAAAAGTTTTTCCACGCAGCTCTTTCAGTGACTGAATGTCGCTGTCCCCCCGCACGATAATACAGCTGCAATAAGGTGTGTCATCTTTAGCTATTGGTCTTAATAATAAGGAATAATTACAGTTACTTTCACTTAAAACATAAGAAAAGGAAGAGATAAAAGCTAAATCTACGCTTCCTTCACAGACTAAACCATTGGCAATGTTATAGTTCTCTCGTAAGATCAATTCCACTTGTAGACCTGCTTTTTGTTCAAAATAATCGACAAAATCTTGATAAAAGATAAATGACTTTCTAGCAGAAGCGGAACTTACAATGGCAATGCGTATCGTGTCAGTTTTTGGTGTCACATCATTCTTTTCTGCTTGTAGACTATCTGGCCACAAAGAAATATACGGCAGTTGCTTACTTTGCATGACACCCGAAAAATATACGGTGCATAGTAAAATGCAGATGAGAAGAAGCAGACGTTTAGGCATATTCTTTACCCCCTTTACGATTAATAATTCCGCTGCCATCAGGCCCAGTTTCGCTTAATCTAACAACGCTGCTGCTAATACAAAAAGCAGGTTATCCTTTTCACAAGCCTTCGCCGATTTCGGTCTAAATCCTGCTCTATCATCGCAAAATGTACATTTTATGCTCTCATAATGACAATATTATATATGTCGCCCAATCGTACTGAAGGGATAGAAAAGTCTCATTGCAGTAATACTATTTTGCAAGCAAGAAAAGGCAGGAATGTTGATGCAAAGAAAGCAGGAAGTAAATACTTGGCGGTTTTTTGAACAGATTGCCGACCGCTATGATTTGATAAATTCATTGATTAGTTTCCGACAACACCAGCGCTGGCGCAAGCAAACAATGAAACAACTGACACTACGGCCCGGTCAGCGTGTTCTCGATCTGTGCTGTGGTACATGTGACTGGACAGTGGAGCTAGCTAAAGCCGTAGGTGCAGAAGGTAAGGTTGTTGGTCTAGATTTTAGTCAGCAGATGCTGGTACAGGGAAGGGCGAAAATTGCCCAAGCAAACCTACAAAACGTGGAACTTATCTGTGATAATGCGCTGCAACTGCCCTTTAGCAACGACTGTTTTGATTATGTTACAATTGGCTTTGGACTACGTAATGTACAAAACTACCAACAGGTAATCAAAGAAATGTATCGGGTAGTGAAACCAGCAGGCACCGCTGTTTGTCTGGAGACATCCCAGCCCAGTCTGCTTCTTTATAAACAATTGTATCATTTTTATTTTAAGTATGCGATGCCCTTAATCGGAAAGATTGTGAGCAATAACTACGAAGCTTATAACTGGCTGCAGCAATCAACTTTTAATTTTCTAAACAAAGCCGAATTAGCTCAACTATTTATTGATAACGGTTTTTCACAAGTCTTCGTACATTCATTTTCCGGCGGTGTTGCTGCCATGCATTTATGTATCAAGTAAATCTAGGAAAATTTTGGTCTGGAAAAGGAGATTACTAAAAAGAGCAGAATAGTCTTACTGGAGGTGATAACAATTAGTATCGAGAATGCGGCTAAAGAACTAGCAAAAGAACTTAAAGCGACAACAGAATTCGCTGACCTACGTCAGGCGCAAGCCCGTATTAAGCTTGATCCAGCAGCTCAGGATATTATGGCAGAAATGGAACAAATTCAAGTAAATATTCAAGAAATGCTCACTGATGGCTTGCCTGTAGATGAGGAGTTTCAAAAATTATATCAATTACAGCATCAGGCTGTAGCCAATACCACTTTATCGCAATACTTTTCAGCACAAGAGGCTTTTAGTTTAATCATGAAAAATGCCGATCAAATTATTAACCAAGAATTAGAATAGTATAGCACTCCAGACCTGTCTGCCACCTGGCAGACAGGTCTTTTGGGCATGATAAGCGGCAACGGAAACCTGGAGATACTGGCTTTTATGACCCGACTAGTTTACGATGTATTGACGAAAGTGCAAAATTGTGGTATTATTTACTATATTCGAAAAGGAGTGTTAGACAAAATTGGATGATTCTCCTATACCTGAGCGATGTATAAATATAGATCAGCAGAAACAGCAAAAGACGGCACGGCTGCATAGACAGATTAAATTATCTGTTCTTGGCTTCGTGTCGTTATTTATAACTATTTCTTTATGCAGAAAGAAGGAGTAATTCTAGTGGGTGTGTTTCTTGTATACATTAGTGATATATCGAGTAACGTATCTATAGAAATATAATCTCAGGAGGTTATTCCTTTGCCCGATGGAGACTCTATATTCTGGCCCCTTATTTTACAGGGAATCTTAATACTATTTAATGCACTCTTTGCGCTTACAGAAATTGCTGTTATCTCCATGAATGATAATAAAATGGCTAAATTGGCAGCCGTAGGTGATAAAAGAGCAGTTCGCCTGGTGCAATTAACAGATCAGCCTGCTCGTTTTCTTTCTACTATTCAAGTTGGTATCACTTTTGCTGGTTTTCTAGGCAGCGCTTTTGCTGCTGATAATTTCTCCGATAAACTAGTTGCTATCCTCGTCAACGTCGGCGTGAACATTCCTATTGCTACGCTAGACACAATTGCGGTAATTCTAATCACCCTGTTTTTATCTTATTTCACGCTTGTTTTAGGAGAATTAGTCCCGAAACGAATCGCGATGCGTAAGTCAGAACAGATTGCTCTGGGCATGTCTGGCTTTCTCTATTTTACAGCCCAGATTTTTGCTCCCGTCGTCTGGCTATTAACCGTTAGCACCAATTTTCTTTTAAGATTATTAGGTATTGATCCCCTGGCCATCGATGACGTAATTACGGAAGAAGAAATTCGCATGATGGTCGACGCGGGCAGTGAAAAAGGTGCTATTAATTATAGTGAAAAAGAAATGATACAAAACATTTTTGAGTTTGACGATAAATCAGCTGGCGAAGTTATGACACATCGTACTGAAGTTTCTCTTCTTTGGTTAGATGAAAACACTGAACAATGGGACGAAACGATTAGCGAGAGCAGGCACTCTATTTATCCGCTCTGTGATGAAAGTATCGATAATATTGTAGGTGTTTTAAATGCAAAAGATTATTTTCGCATTAAAGGCAAAACGCGCGATAAGATTATGCAGCTTGCTGTTAAACCTGCTTATTTTGTGCCCGAAACAGTTCGCACCGATGTTTTGTTTCGTAATATGAAAAAAAGCCGTAACCATTTTGCTATTGTACTGGACGATTATGGCGGCATGAGTGGCATTATCACCATGAACGATTTATTAGAAGAGCTGGTGGGGAATCTAGATGACGATAGTTCACTTCCACAAGAGCCACCCCTCATTGAAAGAATTGATTCCCAGACCTGGAAAATACAAGGTTCTGTACCTTTAGAAATGCTTTCTAAACAGTTAGGTGTTAAGCTGCCGGACGATGATTATGAGACTTTTGGCGGCTTAGTTTTCGGTTTATTAGGCACCATTCCTGATGATGGTAGTACACCAGAGTTAGAAGAGTATGGTTTGATTATCAAAGTAACAGAAATTAAAGAGCATCGTTTAGTTAGTGCTCTGGTCTGTTTAGAGCAACCAGACACCACAGCTAGCATCGAAGTTGCTAATTAAGACTCGTATACTGCACATCAACTAAAAAGCTTGCACTCTGAAGATGAGCGTGCAGGCTTTTTTCTTCCTTTACAAGGCTAAAATTGTCGGCAGGCTGCTGACTATGCCCATGCTCCTGGCAGCCAGCAAATAGCCAGTGTGTGACTTGATATTAACAAATTGTTAATTAGGCAGGTATAATTGCTTAACTACAAGGATGTGGCCGCCTGGCGTCGAACTAATGCAATAAATATGCTTTTCACATTTTTCAAACAGCAGCCAAACTCAAGGTGAGGAAGCTCGAAGATAGTTAGTAACGCTTGTATTATATCAGTAAATAATGGAAGATGCATGATCTAGGTTTAGCAAAATGAAGGAGGAGAAGAGTGATGTTACCTGGCTACGCAGGCAAAATGTTATTTGTGGATCTGGCTAAGGGTACTTGGGAAGAAAAGGAACTCCTAGAAGATTTGGCAAAGGATTATATAGGTGGTTATGGTATTGGTGCTAAAATTCTTTATAACTTGATGCCACCTGGTGCAGATGCTTTGGGTCCTGAGAATATTTTAGGTTTTGTAACCGGTCCAGTGACGGCGACAAAAGCATTTTTTGGCGGGCGTTACACTTTAGTGCATAAGTCGCCGGTAACGGGTGGCTGGAACGATGCCAATTCTGGCGGCTACTTCGGTCCCGAATTAAAGAAAGCCGGCTTCGATGCCGTCTTTCTTTCTGGCCTCTCGGAAAATCCTGTTTACCTCTATATCAATGACGGCAAAGTAGAAATTAGGGATGCCGCTCATCTGTGGGGAAAAGACACGAAGGAGACCTGGGCAGCATTAATCGAAGAAACAGGTGAGCCAAAGTTACGAGTAGTAGCCATTGGCCCTGCGGGCGAAAAGGTATCTTTACTTGCTTGCCCCATTAATGATGGTCATCGTGCCCCTGGGCGTGGTGGTGGTGGTGCCGTGATGGGTTCTAAGAAACTTAAAGCCATTGCTGTGCGCGGTACTGGAGTTATCGCCATGGTTGAGGAAGAAAAAATATTAGCGATGAATAAGGAAATGGTGATTAATCTAAAAAATAATCCTGGGTCGCGAGCCTTTGGTGAGATGGGTACCGGTGCAGGCACACCCGCTTCGGCCTTAAATGGTGATTCTCCCGTTAAAAACTGGGGCGGCATTGGTGTCGTTGATTTTGGTGAAGACGCTGCCGAAAAACTTGGTGCTGCTGCGCTTGATCAACATAAAGTAAGAAAATACAATTGTGCTAACTGTCCCTTGGGTTGCGGTGCTGAATATGTAGTTAAAACTGGACGTTGGCCCTTAGCACAAACAGAACGTCCCGAATACGAAACTGCAGCTGCTTTTGGTAGTAACATGCTGAATTCAGAAGCTGATGCTGTTTTAAAATGCAACGAGATTTGTAACCGCTATGGACTGGACACCATCTCAACTGGTGGTACAGTAACCTGGGCAATGGAATGCTATAATAATGGTGTTTTAAGCAGAGAAGAATTGGATGACATTGATTTAACCTGGGGTAACGGCGAAGCCATTGTCGCACTAACACAGAAAATTGCAGATCAAGACGGCTGCGGTGCAGTTTTAGCGCATGGTTCAGCTTCTGCCGCCAAAACCTGGGGTAAAGGAGCCGAATTCCTGCAAACAGTGTTAGGCATTGAACTGCCAATGCATGACCCCAGACTAGCTCCAGGATTTGCCCGAACCTACCAATATGATCCCACTCCGGCCCGTCACGTCAAAGGTGGTTTAGGGTTTCCTCAAATGTTCGGTGCTCCGATAGGGGATAAATATGATTATGATGATACCGGAAAGCTAGACGTGATGCTGACAGCAAACCAGGAAGTGCAAAACTGCGTGGGCTTCTGCACCTTCATGGCACAGGGTGGTCTGCAAAATGCCGAAATAAGATATCTCGAAGCTGTTACCGGCAGGCCATTTACAGCCGAAGATAGTCTTAAAACTGGCCTGCGTATTTTGAACCTGCGCCACGCCTTTAATTTAAGGGAAGGTTTAACGCCTAAAGACTTTGTTATTCCTGCTCGTTGTGTCGGTAAACCACCACAAAGATCAGGTCCTGTAGCCGATGTCGATATCGACCATGAAAAGTTGGGCAAGAACTTCTTTGCTCAGGTTAACTGGGACTTTGAAACTGGCAAACCCTCACTTGATTCTTTACGTGAACTAGGAAGTTTAGACGAAGTGATTAAAGACCTCTACGACGAATAAAGGAAAAAAGCTGCCAGTCGTATTTAGCGCTGGCAGCTTTTCTTAACTGGTAATTACAAAAGAGGTGAAAAGAAAGTGAAGATTAAAGTTAAATACTTTGGTTTAGCTGCGGAGGTACTAAAACCTATTCCCGCCTCGCTAATTATTGCTGAGTCTACAACCATTGGACAGTTACTCGAGCAGCTCAGTAAGCATCAGGATCAATCCACTATAGACGCACTCCGGGCTGCAACTTTCCTCGTGAATAAAGAAAAGGCAACCCGGGACACTATTTTATTGGAGGGTGATGAAGTGTTGGTGATGCTGCGTTTAGCAGGTGGTTAAAGCAAAATAACTATTGCTCACGCGCAGCTATAACTGCCTGCTCAAAGAAGAAATTAATAAACCCTGCAGAAAAGCGTAGAGCATTTGAGACGATGCGCGGGGCTACGGTACGGAAAGTGTTTTCATCATAAGTGCCTACGGCAAAATATTGCTCATACCACTCTATGGAGAGATGACTGCCGTAATCAATCCAGTCATAGGGATTAGTGCTGGAGACATGGTGCTGATGGCCATTTTGGTGATAAAAATCCTCCTCCCACTGATAGTAGCCACCACTTGTTGTCTGATAAGCTAGCCAATTTTCAGTAAGCCATTTTTCTAATTCACCATGTCCTTTTACCCCTGTAATGCCGCTGTGATGAGGAATGAAAATGTCCTGGAGCAAGTGCAAGGCCCGCCCCAATTGGTAAATTGCTTCAGCAGTTTTTTCTTCCTGCCATAAAGTAGTGGCTGTTGTGAAGATCGCTGTAATTTCATCAGCAGAACTCTTGCCCACCAGATACCCACGATGTGTCCAAGGATGATGGAAATGGCACAAGGTTAAAATATAACCACCGGACAAGGGCTGATCTGCATCCTGTGTTCCATCTACTAAGAACTCGATAAACTTTTTACCGCTTTCTCCATCAACTTCATTAAAAAATAAAGCAATCTCCTGCTTGCCGTCGTTTGCGAGTATCAATGCGGTAGCTTCAGCAAGTTCCATATGACTAATAATCTGAAATAATGATTTTAAAAAATGTTTTAGTTTCATAGTTTAGTTTATTCAGTTGTTTTTTAAATGATATATGACTGTAGCAAATTTAAGCTCTTGCCAATATCTTAGATAAAAGGATATTGACAGGAGGGAAATACCATGACTACCATGCCGGGGCAGAAAAGCAACCAGGGTACCGGTAACGCCGGCATCGATCATGCTTTCGCTAAAGTCGGCTATGTATATGATCAACAGCAAAAGATCTTTTTTTCACATCGGCAAGCTTGGCAGCGTGATTACGGCTATTGCCAGTTATATGATGAAATGCTCGCGCCTTTAAGCATGATTATTGATTGTGAACCGATTTATTTTAACTATGAGCAAAGAAGATGGATGATCGAATTCTGGAAAGGTCAATATGCCCTCACCACAGGCTGTGAAGTGGGAGTCTATTATACGGAAGCAGAGAATATTAATATTCCGGGAGTTTTTAATGGCCCATTTTATAATTGTGTTGGCGATGCCGATCTGCTAGATATGTCGTGCACTCTTTATAAAGATGGCAAAAAACTTTTTACCCGGGCGGATAAACACTGGTGGCTGACCGGCTTTATCCTGGGGGAGTTCTCCGACCCTACTGACTTAACGTTGGATGTCTCAATTACGCTGAAAGACGAAGCAATGCTTGCGGCCTTTCTTGAGGGTTTGCGCAGCACAGGCTATCAGGAAGATGAGTATAAAATCACCGAGCGCTCAGTAAGCCTGACGCTGGCAAAGCCACGTACAGCACAACCAATCACCCGCACACCAGAGATAGAGCGTATCATGCAGTGGAAGAATAAACTGCTCTGTGATCTCTACCAAAGCATCACAAATAATATTACCTCTGTTATTGAGAGGATGGAGTTTATAAAGGAAAATGCGCCAGACCTATATGAAGAAATTATGCGTATGGGTAAAAATAAACAGCTATTCGGTCAGTTTAATCTTAATTTACCTTTAGATAGCTAACTCTCCCCACAAAAGAAAGGAGCGCTTTATTTGTTTATTTAGCGCACCTTTCTTATTCTTTAGGTGCTGTCATCCTGGGGAGAACTACAGCTTGGCAAAATTAAAAATTACCTATTTACTTTAGCACATTAACGTGGTAATATAGTGAAGCAAGAAGCTAAAGGAAGATGGGGGATAGATAAATGAGAAAAGCAATAGCACTTATTATGATGATGATGTTAATAATTGGCGTAGTAGGTTGTTCGGGAAATGAGGCAGAGAATACATTTACAGTTGGTTTTGACAAAAATTTCCCGCCTATGGGATTTGTCGGTGATGATGGAGAATTTACCGGCTTTGACTTAGCATTAGCTGCCGAAGTTGCTAAACGTTTAGAAAAAGAGCTTGTGTTGCAGCCCATTGCCTGGGACAACAAAGATAAGGAATTAGCCGCCGGTAGTATTGATTGTGTCTGGAATGGTTTTACCATTAACGGCAGAGAAGATGATTATACCTGGACCGATCCCTACATGAAAAACCAGCAGGTCTTTGTAGTGAAAGCTGATACTGACATTAGTACGCTTGCGGATTTAGCAGGTAAAGTTGTGATGGTACAAGTTGATTCAAGTGCTGAATCAGCTTTAGCAGATAAGCCTGATTTAGTAGCTACCTTTGAGGATTTATTAACAGCTGCTGATTATAACAGTGCTTTAATGGATCTCGAAGCTGGTGCAGTTGATGCTGTAGCTATGGATGAAATTGTGGCTAACTATCAGATTGAAAAAAGAAATGCCAAGTTTAAAGTACTAGAAGAAACTTTAGCAGCTGAAGAATATGGAGTAGGATTTTTACTTGGCAATGAAGAATTAAGAGATCAGGTACAGTCTACTTTGGAAGAGATGGCTGCGGATGATACCTTACAGAGCATTTCTGACAAGTGGTTCGGTAAGAATATTACGACCATCGGTAAATAAAAATAAGCTAATCATTTTAGCCAGCAGAAAGGGCTGTCTCCACTGATAGCCCTTTCTTTCACGTTGGGTAAAAAATCCTTGTGATGCATTCGCAAGTTTTTTGTTACTTGGGAGGTGTATAGTGTGCAGTTTTCACTGCTAGTAGTTATATTAAGCAAAGGGATGCTTATCTCCATTGAAATATTTGCCTTAACATTATTC